>VGDN01000071.1 GCA_016869695.1 Alphaproteobacteria bacterium | reverse complement strand
CAAGTCCTTATAAATCTCACGAATCGCTTTTTTTACTGCCTGATCATCTAGGTCTATTTGCGACATGCCTGCAGCTGAGTAGCTTCTGGAAAGCGGACTAAAGATGGCTGAGTTGTTGTTGGAGTTGTTGTTGGAGTTATTATTGGAGTTACTGCTGGCGCTACTAATAAAGCTCCAGCTATTACTCATTGGGCTAAGCTTAGATGAAGATTGACTCACATCTGATTGCAAAATCTTTTCCCAAATTTTTCCTAGCTCTTCATCGGTAAATCCTAATACCGGATCATAATCTCTCGATCCAACTCTATAAGGCTTCGCCTCGCTATTCGCCTGCTCAAAACTTGTTTCCTTATACCTTCCTTTAAAACCAATCGCCCCCGAATTACCAAAATCGACAAACACCGATTCAAAACGGGCAACACCACCCGCCTTATCTAGCGTGAAACTAACTCCAATATTGGCTAGACTGAGATTAGAAAAATCCCAATTCGCAATGAATTTTGAAGCGACAAAAGCCTTCTCTATTTCGTTATGAATATAGTCCGGAAGCAGTTCATATATCAGACCAAATAGTTCAATCCGCCTTAACTTATCTTGATCGGTAATAGTAGATTTTTTGTTGATTTGCTCAATCTCTTCCTGCCACTTCCCCACATTTTGTTTATCCATAGGACTTCCGTTACCAAGGAATCTACCAACCAAAAAAGGCTGCGACAAAAAATCTCCCAGATCCATGTAGCCAGGAATCATCGGAGACGCCACCAGCACCTGCGGCGCGCCATTCTGGCGCTTATCAAAATCAGCGTAGGTTAATAATCTCGAGTCGGGCGAAGTCAGGCCAGTCAGTCGATATAAATGCGCCGACATCACCTCCCACATCGCATTGTGATTGCCATATGCGATGAATTTTGTGCGGTAAGTTTGCTCACTCCTACCCCCATCCCCAAGCCTATCCACATTAAATGCCTTGCGGGTAGAACTAACACTACTTGCGGCATTAGAACCAAAATCCACATCGGGACCGATCTTTAACTTCGGATCGTTTTTTAAATCTAAAACAACCCCATCGTTGCAACTTTCCACAAATGCTTTGATTTCTTGCTCCGTAACTATTTTTAAATTCGCTCTGGACATATCTTAGGTTGAGTAAAGTTAAGTGATTACAACAACTAAAAATGCAGATTCTAAATCGCAAAGCACATTTTAATTACGAGATCAAAGAAGAGCTTGAGGCTGGATTGGTACTGCTTGGCAGTGAAGTTAAGTCGCTACGCGATGGCAAGGCGAGCATCTCAGAAAGTTATATTACAGAAGTGAAGGGTGAGTTATTTTTGGTCAATGCCACCATCAGCGAATATAAAGCAGCAAACCGCTTCAACCATGATCCGCGCCGTCCGCGCAAAATCTTACTCCACAAAAATCAGCTGAACAAAGTCCTGGGCAGGATACAAGAAAAAGGCTGCACCTGCGTACCAATCAAAATCTACTTCAACAAAAAAAACTTCGCCAAAATCATCATCGGTCTTGGCCATGGCAAGAAGCTCTACGACAAGCGCGAGACGATTAAGAAAAAGGATGAGAATCGAAGAAAACAAAGAGGTGAAGAATGATTAGGATTTTTGATTTTTGATTTTTGATTTTGGATTTGCGTCCAATCAAAAATCTAAAATCTAAAATCAAAAATTTGCTCCTCTCTCCCCTCTCCTCACTCCGCGGCGTCGGCCCCTCTCTCACCAAATCCCTCACCAAACTCGTTGGCCAAAATAAAATTTTCTCACTGCTACTACATAAGCCAGTTAGGATTGAGTCGATCGCTTTTTGTCCGCGATTATTTGAAGTGCAAAATGATCAGTTGATTGCCATCAAGCTAAAGGTTGAAAGTCATATCAAGCCGCAGACCAATCGACAGCCTTACAAAATCATCTGCTACAACCCCACTGGTTACGTTTCTCTCTCCTTCTTCAAAATTTTCCCGAGTCAGATTTCTAAAATGCAGATCGGACGTGAGATCGCTGTTCTCGGGCATTTGCAGCGTTTTTCCTCGGAAAATCAAATCACCCATCCGCAAGAAATATTGCCAGCGAATCGCATAAATGAACTACCGAAGCAGAATGTGGTTTATCCGCTGATTGCCGGCATCACGCAGAATTTCTTACGCAAGAAAATCTCGGAAATTCTTGCCAAACTTCCAGCCGGTAAACTCTGCGAAGCCTTGAAGATCCTACATTACCAACAGGAAGGAGATGCGGAGTCAGCGCGAAAATATTTAGCCAGTAAGGAACTGCTAGCTTGGCAAATCGCAGTGTCGTTGGCAAAAAAATCCTCAAAAAATAAAAAACCCTGGGCACTGAACACTTCGCACTCGGCACTGAATTTTTTTTCTTCATTGCCATTCCAACCAACATCCGCGCAGCTGCGCGCTACATCCGAAATCGAGTCAGAAATTTTTTCTGACAAAAAAATGCTACGACTTTTGCAGGGGGATGTGGGTAGTGGAAAGACGATCGTGGCAATCGCTGCCTGTCTTGCCACTATTTCGCAAAACAGACAGGTCTGTCTAATTGCCCCGACTACAGTACTGGCAAAGCAGCATTTGGCCTACTTCCAACGCTTTCTTCACGACTACAACATCAAGACCACACTCCTCACTTCCGCCACTACCAAAAGACAAAAAGCAAAAATCTTGACCGAATTAGTCGAAGGCAAAATCAACATTCTGATCAGTACCCATGCGGCTTTAGAGGATGATATAAAATTCCAGAATCTTGGCTTGGCGATCATTGATGAGCAACATCGTTTTGGCGTAATGCAACGCTTGAAGCTCGTCGAAAAAGGGGCTGATGTTGATTTGCTACTAATGAGCGCAACGCCCATTCCGCGCAGTCTGATGATGGCTCTTTATGGCGACATAGACATCTCGATCCTCGATGAAAAACCAAGAAATAGGCAAAAAATCGAGACTCTGATCATGTCGGCAAATAAAACTGATGAGGTGCATGAAGCCATAAAACGCGCGGTCTTGCGTGAGGAGAAGATTTACTGGATTTGTCCAGTGATCAATTGGGATGACGAGATGGAATTAGTGGCGGCAAAAGAAAAATATGCCGAGCTGAGCAAGATTTTCGGCACTGAAAAAACTGGCTTACTACACGGCAAAATGAGTGAGAAAGAGAAAGAAAAAGTGATGAATGAGTTTGTGCATGGAACCCTGCAAATCATGGTTGCAACGACGGTGATTGAAGTTGGAATTGATGTGCCTGATGCAACCATAATACTCATCGAAAATGCGGAAAATTTTGGTTTGTCACAACTACATCAATTACGCGGAAGAGTTGGTCGCTTAGACAAAAAATCTTTCTGCATTTTACTTTACGGCGAAAGAATTGGAGCGAATGGACGCGCTCGACTCAACATCCTACGCCAATCTGATGATGGATTTGTGATCGCCGAAGAAGATCTAAAAATGCGTGGCAGCGGTGATTTGCTTGGTACCAAACAAAGTGGCTTTCCAGAATTTAAAATCGCTGATCTTGCTTGTGACGTTGATTTACTTGCATCGGCACGAAATGAAGCGCGGTTGATCTTACAACAAGACCTGGGATTAAAAGAGCGAAAACATCAACTCCTGCTCCAACTCTTCGATTACGACGAATGTCTCAGAACCTATTCTTAATCTTACTCTCACATGAAGCACAAGGAAGAATACCTATTTTACAGTTTTACAGTTTTACATGTTTTGCTTTGGACTTTGCTGCCCAGCCTGCTTCACTATAATATTCCGTTAGATACCGCGGAAGCTGTTGCTTGGGGGTTTGAATGGCAAATGGGTTACGACAAACACCCTCCCCTCTCCGCCTGGCTAGCCGAAGTAATGATGAAAATTTTTCCGCAACAAATCTGGGCGTTCTACCTGCTAGCTCAACTCTGCGTAGCTTCTGCCTTCATCGCTACTTGGCAGCTCGCTAAGGAAATTCTTTCACCAAAACAGGCTCTAGCCGCGGTTTTGCTGCTTGAATGCATCTACTATTACAACTTCACCTCAGTCGAATTTAACGCCAATATCGCTCTACTCGCTCTCTGGCCGTGGGTTACGCTTTATGCTTGGCGCATCACGCACAATTCAAATCTACAAAACTGGCTGATCTTTGCAGGTCTCTGCGCCCTTGCAGCTCTAGCGAAATACTACGCCCTCATCCTCATCGCCGCGATTAGTCCGCTGTTTTTTTATGACAAAAACTTACGAAAAATTTTACAAACTCCTCATCCCTACATCGCCGCTGGACTATTTTTGGCTCTGCTTTCGCCACATATTCTTTGGTTGATTGAAAATGATTTTGTAAGCTTCACTTATTTGAGCAAACGCACTGCCAGCGAAGAACATCATCTCTACAATCATCTCCTTAATCCGTTTTTATTCACTTGCTCTCAAGCCTTGGTGTTATTGCTTCCAACCATTGTATTTTTCTTCACAACCACTCGCGCGCGACACATCAAATACGAAAATAATTTTTTATTTTTTGTCGGCGTGATGCCGTTTTTACTGACGTTAGCTCCTTCACTATTAGCTGGCATAACGCTGAAAGATATGTGGGGATCGGTGTTGTGGAGCTGGTTCGGCATTGGTCTGTTTTGCTTTTTTCCGCCGCAAAAAATTTCACCAAAATTTTACACAAGCTGCGCAGTAATTTTCCTGATTGCTGTCACAGCTTTCACTGCTAACAACATGCTTCGACTCAATAAATACGGGCATTTCGACGGCAGGCTACAGGTTGGGAAAGTTAATGAGCTCTGGCAAAAACATTCTAACCATCCGCTGCAGATTGTTGTCGGTGATCAGTGGTTAACGGGAAATATGAACTTCTTCTCCACTCAACGCCCGCATGCTTTACCAAACCTTGAACGTCACCAATATTCGGAAAAATTCTTAGACCAACTTGAGCATGAAGGTGGTATGATTTTTTGGAATGCGAAGTTTGAAGGAGATGATTTGCCGGGAAGATTTCGTCACAAACTCAAAGCTAGAATCGAAACTCAGCCACCGCTTCTCTTGCCTTTTATTAATCATCCAAATGATGCACCGTACCACATGGGATGGGCGTTGGTACAAAATACAAAAAAGTAAACTAGCACATCCAAGAAAATCTAGGTCTGGAATGACGAGTTGGGTTTGCACTAGAAAGAGTGAGGACAAGGTGGTAGCTCTTAAGCGTTATTGGGGTTGCTTACCATCTCCACTCGCGACAAATCACCAACTTCATTGAACAAGTCACGAATCATTGAAAGCAGTAGTAGTCTGTTCTCACGAGCATCTTTATTTTCATCATTCACCAAAATATTCGCAAAGAAATTGGTGAGTGGTAACTCCAAAATATCCAGTAAACTAAAAGCTGAAACAAACTCTCTCTTCCTGATCAGCTTACGAAAATCAGTGCTGATCTGTTTGATGCAACGATAAAGTACTGACTCATACTTACTCTTTAATGCCAAACGCGACGGCTTTCCACTGTAGCTCCTGCCATCCTTATTCTCCTCAATCGCCAAGATGTTTGTCGATCTTTTATAGAGCAAGATCAGGTTCTGATATTTTACATCATTCACAAAATCATGGAGAAACTTGGTCTTTCTAGCGAGATACAAAATATCCACCAACTTATGCCGCTCTAGGTCCGAGATATATTGATTAATCACCAGATTCACAACATCAGCGCCAAGCTTTTCATTCTCTCTGAGATAAATTTTTAGGCGCTCAACCACAAACTTGATTACCTCCTCGATCAACCCAATCCTTGCCCCCTTCGATAATTTTGTACGATAAGATGACAGGGATTTCTCAACCAACACGCGAATCGGAAAAGCTATGTTGTGCGCAAGGCCGATGCGGATAATACCTAGAGCAGCACGGCGTAGCGCATATGGATCGCGCGAGCTAGTCGGTTTCTCATCAGCCAAGAAGAACCCAACAATCGCGTCGATCTTGTCAGCGATTGAAAGCGTAGTCCCTAATGCGGTTTGCGGCAGATCGGAGTTTGGCCCAAGTGGCAAATAATGTTCGTAAATCGCGGCGATGATTTTTTTATCTTCCTGCTGCTTAAAGGCATAAAAGCTGCCAATTTTTCCTTGCAGATCTGGCAGCTCTGCTACTGCTTTTGTGGTCAAATCTACCTTACATAAATCTGCTGCTCTTTCAG
>VGDN01000070.1 GCA_016869695.1 Alphaproteobacteria bacterium | reverse complement strand
TGGCTTCGGAAATAATTTTCTAATTCCTGCCGGACCAATGCGAGAAACGCTTCATAGCGGCTTGAAGAAAGCTGATCTGGTGGTGCTGATTGGTGAAGCCAGTGATGATCTGCAGAAAAAATTAGTCGGTAAAAAAATTGTCAGAGCAAAAATTTTGCCAACTAATCTTGAGAAATTTCGGGGTAAAAAATTACTCGCTTTTTGTGGTTTAGCTTACCCGAAAAAATTCTTCTCACTCCTTGAGCAGCAAGGTATAAACGTAGTTGAGACTTGTAGTTTCTCTGACCACTACAATTATCAAATTCATGACCTCGAGAATCTTTACCAACTCGCAAAAGGAAAAAATCTTGAGCTGGTTACGACCAAAAAAGACTGGGTAAAATTCCCTAAAATTTTTCAGGAAAACATTTCTTACTTGGATGTGGAGTTGGTGTTTGAGGATGAATCTGAGTTACGTGCTGCGCTTACAAAAATCTTGAAATGAAAAACTTACGCTACCTTCTTGAGTCACTCGTGGTACGGTTCGGCCTGTGGTTCTTTGGATCGCTGTCCTTACAAACATCAGCTGATTTAGCGGCAAAAATCGCACGCTTAGTTGGGAAGAAAATTGCTGTGCAAAAACTCGCCTACCGCAATCTAAGTAACGCAATTCCTAGCTTGTCCGAAGTAGAAAAAGAAAAAATTTTGGATGAGATGTGGAGTAATCTCGGTAGAATTGTTGGTGAGTTTCCGCATGTGATGCGAGGCGATGTTGATGCTTTGATTGAGGCCTCAGAAGAGTCTCTAAAAAATCTTGCAGAGATGCGAAATTTGAGTGGCGGCATTATCGTCTCCGGTCATTTGGGTAATTGGGAAGTGGGTCCAAGATTTTTGGTGGCGCAGGGAATTAAGGTGAGCACGGTTTACCGACCGCTTAACAATCCTTACGTGGAGCGGATGATCGCGGGGCTGCGCCAGACAAAAATGATCGAGAAGAATGCGGGTGGGAATCGGAAAATCGTTGAATCTGTGAGGCGTGGCGAGTTTGTAATTATTTTGGCGGATCAAAAAATCAGTGAAGGTGAGCCAGTAAAATTTTTTCATGCCGACGCGATTACTACTACCTCAATTGCCCGCATTGCCTTGCGTTACAAGGTGCCGGTGATTCCGGCGCGAGTCGTGCGTGTTGGTGGGCGCTTTAATGTTGAGGTAGAAAAACCGCTTGCAATTCCAAGCCAGGCCGAGGTTAACTCCGCAGCCCTCCCTCTAACTCTGACAATTAACCAAACGCTCGAGCGTTGGATTCGCGAGTATCCTGCTCAGTGGTTTTGGGTGCATGATCGTTGGAAAGAATAAAACTAACTTTCCCAAAAACATGAAATCACTCTTCAATTCAGCTCTTGTGGCTCTAGCTCTCCTCAGCTCATCTTGCGCGATGATGTTCAACGACAAGGGGGCGGATGTGACTATTAATTCCAACCCATCTGGGGCGGATATTTTTATTGAAGGCAGGAATTATGGACAGACTCCGGCGACAATTAGACTCGAAGCTAAAAATCAAACAGTAGTACTAACTAAGGAAGGATATGGTTCGGCGCAGTTACAATTGGAAGCCTTGGCATCTATAAAGAATGGTAAATGTGCTGCTGACATGGCGGGTGCGATTTTGATCGTGCCACTTTACTCAGCGCTTTGGTCTGGCTACTGCAACGAATTCAAGGAGAAGGAATATTTTGTGAACATCCCAAACATTGGAGCTCCTGCCGCGGGACAGGGTCGTGGTACGCCGATGGTTGGAACTGGCAACGATCCTAAGCAAATGATCGACTACTACTACAACCAAGACATGCAGCAATACAGAGCTAGGAGGTAAGTGTTCCGTCCTTAATCGACACCACGCGATCCGCTTTTTTTACTAACTCAAGATTGTGCGTAACCACTAGGCAGCTGATTTCGTAGCTCTTTACCAGATCCTTTAGTAGTACAAAAATTTTCTCCGACAATTCTGAGTCAAGATTTCCAGTAGGCTCGTCTGCCAAGATTAATTTTGGTTTAGTGACAACTGCGCGCGCCAGAGCCACTCTTTGTTGCTGACCACCAGACAGTTCCGCCGGCTTGTGATTTAGACGATTAGCTAGCTCAACTTTTTTTAAAAATTCCTCCGCGGTTTCGAGTGCTTTTTGCTTGGATATTCCGCGGATTAGTAAGGGTAAGGCAACATTTTCCAGCGCCGAAAATTCGGGTAGCAAATGGTGAAATTGGTAAACAAATCCGAGGTAATTTTTACGTAATTCTGTGCGCGTTTTGTCATCCGCTTTGCTGGCATCAACATCACCAATCCAAACCTCGCCTGAGCTTGGAGAATCAAGGAGGCCGGCGATTTGTAACAAGGTAGTTTTGCCAGAACCGGATTGGCCAGTTAGTGCCACAAATTCCCCTGTTCTTACTGCCAAATTTACGCCGTTAACCGCAGCAATTTTTTGCTCACCTTGGGAGAAAATTTTACTGATGTTTTTGAGTTTAAGAACCATGTGCTAAGTGCTAAGTGCCCAGTGTCCAGTGCCCAACTAAGCACTGACCACTGAATTACTTCTTCTTCTTCTTTTTCTTCGGTCCATCTTCGTCATCAAAGTCAAAATCATCTTCCTCTTCTTCGTCCTCACTCTCCTCTTCTTCCTCTTCGTCGCCTCCTGATTTTTCTTTGTCAAAATCATCAAAATCATCAAAATCATCTTTGCGTGTTGGTTTCATTTCGCCGCTCAATTTGTCTTTGGCGGTGGTAATTATTTTTTCTTTCGCATCCTCGAGAGTGATTTTGTAAATCGCGGCGTATTCGCTAGCTAGGCGGTAAATCGCGGTTTCGTAGATGATGCGCTCGGAGTAAGATCGCTCAGAGTCCTCGATGTCACGCGTTAAATCGCGAATTACCTCTGCCAACAAAATGATGTCACCCGAATTGATTTTTGTTTCGTATTCTTGTGCACGACGTGACCACATTCCCTTTAGCTTCTTGATGCCGCTGCGCAAAATCGCAAAAACCTCATCCATCTGTGTTTTAGAAATCGGGTGACGCAGACCAATTTTTCTTGCGCTGTTTGTGGGGATTTTAATTGTCATCCTCTCGCGTTCGAAATGCATGAGGTAACAGCTAAAATTTTGTCCAACGACTACATTCTTCTCGATCCCAACAATTTTGCCGACACCGTGTGAAGGGTAGATAGCGTAGTCTCCAACCTTAAAATTAAGCTTGGCGATGTTGTCACTTTTGCGAACAACAAAGGCTTTTTTGGTTAGCTCAAATTTTTTCTCCGTCAGTTTTCCTGGTTCGGTTTTTATTAGCTTTGCTGCTTCTTTTTTTTCTGATTTTTTGGAGAGGATCTGTTTGGTCAGCGAATGTCTTTCAGATTTATTTTCTGTCTTTCTTTTTGTTTTCTTTACCGGTTTTGCTGCTGGTTTTTTCTTTTGTTCAACCTTCTTTGCTACTTTGGTCTTAGTGGGTTTCTGCGGTTTTGCTTTTTTTATTACTTTCTTTGCTACCGGTTTCTTTACTTTCTTTGGAGTTGGCTTCTTTACCGGAGTTTTTTTCCCCAAAGATTTTACGGGAGATTTTTTTTTGCTTTTTTTTGCTGACATGTTTCGGTAAAAATTTGGTTGAGACTGTACCAGAACTCTAAAAATCACTTCCCTTCCAGACAAGTCCAACTTCCTCCTCTGTTTGAAAAAATTCCTGAACTTAGTTGAGAAAATCATCGAGCACCGCCTGTTTCGACCGGTGTCGATTTCAATTGTGGTGAGCTTTGTGCTGTTTAACGCGGCCACACATTTTCTTACCTTGCTTGCTGACTACCGAGAAGAGCGTGAGCAAAGAATCCGCCGCACCCCGATCAAGATCAACCTAGCTGAGCTCGAAAGTAAGTTTGAATTTGCGGAAGAGCAGGTTGCGCAGCATCGAGTAAAAAAAGGTGACACCATGTCGGGAATCCTTGATGGCATTGGTGCAGGTGAGCAAGATATCTCGTTAATTCTTGCCGAAATCAAAAAAGTTTTCCCTCTAAGCAAACTGACGGTCGGAGATGAGATGGTGGTAAAATATCGAGTGAAGATCGGCTTTGATACCAGTAAATCGTTGGAAGGAAAGGATATTAGCCGGAAAGTTGTTGTGAGTAGTGTAACAATTCTTCCGTCAGCAGAAGAGCGAATTGTAGCAGTGAGAGACAATGCTGGAGCCTACAGCGCCAAGAAGATTCTGGTTAAGCTCACGCGCCACGTCGCCAAATTTTCTGGCGTGATTAAGAACAGCTTGTTTGAGGATGGTGTTGCGTCTGGCATCTCCCCTAATTCCATGATGAACATGATCAACCTCTACGGTTACGACGTCGATTTTCAGCGTGACATCCACGATGGTGACCGCTTTGAAATGCTGGTAGAGAGCTTTTATGACGAGTCAGGTAAGAGAGTGAAGGATGGTAACGTACTCTTCTCCTCGCTGGTGTTACAAAGCCGACCGATTGAGATTTACCAATTCAAAAATGGCGACCGTATTGAGTATTTTGACGCCAAAGGAAATTCGGTGCGCAAATCCTTGCTACGCACGCCAATTAACGGTGCGCGCATTTCTTCCGGATTTGGTTTACGCCGCCATCCGGTCCTCGGTTATTCCAAAATGCACAAAGGCACTGACTTTGCAGCGCCAATTGGTACGCCGATTCTCGCCGCCGGCAGTGGTACGGTGGTCTACATGGGAGTGAAGGGTGGTTACGGAAATTACGTGCAAATCCGTCACAATTCTGAATATGCCACCGCTTACGGCCATGCCAGCCGCTTCAACAAAAAATTCCGCGTCGGTTCAAAAGTTAAACAAGGTGACGTAGTGGCCTATGTTGGCTCTACCGGACGCTCTACTGGACCTCACTTGCATTTCGAAGTGATTTATCGCGGCACGCAAGTCAATCCGTCGAAGGTCAAAGCGACCTCTGGAGTCAAGCTCGCAGGCAAGGATTTAAAACGCTTCGAAGCCGTTAAATCAGAAATCGACGGTTACCGTAAAAACATTCCCAACTCAGTTAATGCGAATCGCTAACCTTCTCTTCAACTACAAAAAATCCGCGAGCGACAACCAAATTCTTGGTGTCGAGCGCTGTTTCATCGACTACACCAAGCACCTGATTTTAAACGGTCACGAGGTGGTTTCAGTGACTAAACCGAAAATGGTTTTTGCGGATGAGGTAAGAAAAACCGGCTCAAAATTTTTTGAAGTCGCGGCGCGCGGACAGGCTGATATTTTCTCAATTTTTCATTTGTTGTGGATCTTATGTAGATTCAGTCCAGACGTGGTTGTGTGCCATTCCGGCCGTGCTTTATTTTTTGCGCGCACCGCTCGCTTCTTTTGCTTAAAAAAATTTCCTCTCGTTGCAGTGGATCATGGCATCAAGCCGCAGAAATTTCTTTCCGCTGACTACGTCTTAACAGTAAATTCCTACTTCAGCGGTGAGCTCGTCAAAGCAGGAATGCTTAAGGATCGTGCCCTCGTCATTCCTAACATGATCGAGCTACCAAAAGATTTTGTTTTGCCGGTGAAGCCAAAATTTCGTAAGCCGCTGCGCGTTGGTTCTCTGGGTCGTCTCTACCCAGAAAAGTTTTTTGACAAAATGGTTCGTGCCTTGCCAATCCTGCAGGCGCGCGGGATTGAGTGTGACTACGTAATTGGTGGAGTGGGGCCGCAGGAAGTGCTGCTTTACGATTTAGCGCGTGAACTTGGCGTAGAAAAAAACTTTAAAATTCTTGGTTGGACTACCGACAAACAAACTTTTTTTGACGAAATTGACGTCTTCATTTTGCCTTCTTGGGGTGAAACTTTTGGGATCGTTTTGTTGGAAGCGATGCTGTACAACACCCCGATTGTAACCAGCAACAGTTGGGGTCCAGATGAGATCATTGCGGATGGAGTTGATGGACTGAAAGTTTCCAAAGACGACCAAGAAAAAATGCCAGAATTAATTGCCGATGCAGTTGAGCGCTTAGCAAAAAATGAAGAATTCGCCCGCCAACTTGCGGCTAAAGCGCACCAAAAATTTTTGCAGAATTACCAGTCAGAAATGGTGGGAAAAAAACTCAGCGAGATACTGACTAAAATTGCCAAAAAATGAGATTTTGAGCCTGGGCTCAAAATGTTGGGAATGACCCAACAATCCTTTAGTATCAACGCCTAAAGCCACATGCAAATTTCCACTAAAAA
>VGDN01000069.1 GCA_016869695.1 Alphaproteobacteria bacterium | reverse complement strand
TTAGAAAAAGTAGTCTTCGAAGAGCCACATCTTTTTCAAAACTACAGCACTGCACCCCAAATTTTTGACACTTTCTCCCTTTCCAAATTGATGTAAATCCAGCTGAAGTCTTTGCTTCAGCTGGCTAATTTTAATCCATCAATTTCAGGAGAAATTATGCCAAGAGGAATCCCTTCACTTAACGAAGTTCAGAAAAAAGAAATCATCCACCGAATCACATATAATGACCCCCAAAAACTGGACCAATTTTTAGCCCTTACCAAGGCAGAATTTTGATCAAAAACTGATCAGATTTCTCCTTGGATTTAAAACTAAAAATCAGTCCAATGTCAATAAACAGCTCAAACACCAACAACAAAAGCTCCTTTATCCGCAAGCGTTACAGCAACGATTTCAAGTTCAAAGTGGCACTGGAAAGCCTCAAAGGCGAGAAGACCATTAATGCCATCTGCAAGTAATTCGGCATCTATGACAGCCAGGTCAATAAGTGGAAGAAGCAGCTAAAGGAGGAGGGTCCGGCAATTTTCTCTGAAGGTTCTACTAAGTCACAAAATCAAGCTGCTCTGGAGCTCAAGATTAAACAACTCAACGAGATCATTGGGGAGCTTTCAGTCGAGAATAAATTCTTTAAAAAAAACTTCAGCTAATGCCAACAACATCAAGAATGGCAATGGTTGATGAAGGATTTGTAAATCTGAGTTTGCGTAATCAGCTAGGACTTCTCGATCTTAATCGCAGCAGTTATTACTATCAGCCAAAGCCAAGTCATCTCAACGAAAGACTTGGTGATTTAATCGAACAAATCTGGCAAAGATTTCCATTTCTTGGTTATCGCAAGATTACCGCGATCATTGTGAATCAAGGCTTGGGTGTGAATCGTAAGAGAGTTCAGAGTTTGATGCAAAAGCTTGATCTTCAGGCCATCAAGCCAAAGAAGCGTAAGAACATAAAAGCTTCAAAGCCTCACAAAACCTATCAGGTCTGGAGCACGGATATCACCTACATTCCAATGCCATAAGGTTGGATTTACTTCACAGCGATTCTCGATCTCTACAGCAGATTCATTTTAGCCTATCGCATCTCAATAACTCTTGGAAGCTGAATTCTGCATTGAGGCGCTAAATGAGGCTTTGGTGAAGCATGGCAATCCGGAAATCTTTAACACTGATCAGGGTGTTCAGTATACCAGTCACGACTGGATCGAAACTCTTACCAAAAAAGAGATTCAGATCAGCATGGATGGCAAAGGTAGGTGCTTTGATAACATCAGAAATGAACGACTCTGGAAGACACTGAAATACGAAGAGGTTTATCTCAAAAGCTACGAATCAGTATCTGAAGCAAAGCAGGAATTAAGAAAGTTTGTGAAGTTTTACAATTACAGCAGGCCTCACCAGAGCTTGAAATATCAGACTCCAGCTCGGGTTTACTTCGACCAAACAAATAACCAAAACCTGAAAAAAACAAAAAACAGATCGGAAAAAGAGAAGCGCTCACTCGCTACAGCGCTATGTATGGGCGCGCTCACTCGTGCTTCTCTTCCATCTCCATCCCGATCAAAAGAAATTTCTTTGGAAATTGACGAGAAAAATCTGGTAAAATTTTCCCCGTAATTCTTCCTTAAGAAAAAGAAAAATTGGTCCAGTCGGATGGGGTCAGTTCCACCCGATTAATCAGCTTTTTATCTCCCCGATCTCCTTGAAGCGGAGCATGATTTTGCCGCTTTGGCGGAAGGCATTGTAGGAGATTTTGGTTTCTAGGCCGAGGGCGCGAGTTAGTTCTTCTTCCAGTAAAACAATCTGGCGGCTGTTTATGAATTTGATCTTCGACTCGGTCATTACCAGCAGAAAATTCTTAAGAAAAACTTAGCAAAAATTCACGGAAAAGTCCGGAAGAAATAAAGCTAGTAGCGTCTACTCCCCACCACCAAGAGCGTGGATGTACAGCGCTAACTCTTTGATAGTACTATCATCTAATCTACTAGCCCAGTAAGGCATTACGCCAGCGCGAGAGTAGGTGATTGTGAACAGCAAGTCCGGACGATCTCCTCCATAAAGCCAAATTTTATCATTAAGATTTGGTGCGCCGATTGAGCGATCCCCGTTACCCTCAATGCCGTGGCAAGAAGCGCAGTTTTCGGCAAATATTTTTTCCCCACTCAGATTCACAAAGCCTGGTTTTGATAGCGACATCACATACTCAACAACATCGTTAATATCATCTCTAGTTAGAATTTTATCCAAGCCGAATGCGGGCATTTGACTCATTCTTGCCTTGTCGTGACCGGATCTAATGCCATAGCGAATTGTTTGTTCAATATCTTCTAGTTTACCGCCCCAAAGCCAGTCATCATCATTTAGATTTGGGAAGCCTTTGCCGCCCTGCGTATCAATGCCATGACAGGCTGCACAATTTTCCTTGAATGCGATCCGCCCGCCATTGAGCGCAAACTCCATGATATTAGGATCTTGCCGGATTTCTTGCAGATTCATTTGCGAAATCTTTTCGAGATAAACTGACTGTTTTGCGTTTATTTCTGCTTGTGTTTTAGCTAGTTGTGACTGCTTACTCCAATGCAGTATGCCTTTGGAATTACCACCGGGGATTGGCCAAGCTGGGAAAAAAATCCAATAAATGATAGCCCAGATGATGCAGATGATCCAAGTGATCA
The DNA here is from genome assembly GCA_016869695.1 of Alphaproteobacteria bacterium. Classification (GTDB taxonomy): domain Bacteria; phylum Pseudomonadota; class Alphaproteobacteria; order Rickettsiales; family UBA1997; genus UBA2645. The sequence continues at coordinate 3,608 of VGDN01000069.1, read as the reverse complement.
ACCACCAGCGAGGTGCAGGGACGTTGTATTCTGAAATACCATCCCATTCATGTCCGGTGGTTTCTGGTGTTATTTTTTTATTTTTATTCTCTTCAGTCATTGAGTGGAATTTTTGAATATTGGTTAAATTTTTTGGTCGAGCCTTTTTTGCAAACGGCGTAAATTACATAACAAAAAGCCAAGAAGAAGAAGATGGTGGCGATGGTTGGAGCTAGGCTGATTGCGGTCTCGATCATTTTTTAATCTCAATTTTTTTTGGTGTGGCCGGATCAAACTTGGCGAAGTCGACAAAGGTGCCGAGTGTTTGCAGATAGGCCACCAAGGCATCCATTTCGGAAACGCGATCAAGATTTCCATCAAAGTCACGGACATTAACTTTTTTGCCGTAACGCCGCAACAATCCCTCCGCATCGCGATCAGCTGAAGCTTGTACCATCGCATCAGAAACGGCATTTTGTATCATCTCATCAGTGTATGGCACGCCAAGTTTGCGCAGTACTTCCATATCGACATTGATGCCAGAAATATCGGCATCGCGCTCAGATAAAAATTTGTAGCCAGGCATGATCGATTCTGGTACGACATCGCGCGGATTGATTAGGTGACGAGTGTGCCACATATCCGAATATTTACCGCCGACCCTTGCCAAATCGGGTCCGGTGCGTTTTGATCCCCATTGAAACGGATAGTCATACATGCTTTCAGCAGCGAGGGAGTAGTGTCCGTAGCGTTCGACTTCATCACGCAAGACCCGCACTTGTTGCGAGTGGCAACCATAACAACCTTCGCGTTTGTAAATTTTAGAGCCAGCGAGTTCGAGTGGGGTATAAGCCCGCATGCCTTCTACCTTCTCGATGGTTTGCTCGATGCGAAAGAGTGGCGTGATTTCCACTAATCCACCAATCGAAACAACGATCACGGTTAGGATTAAAAGTAAGATCGAGCTGCGCTCGATTTGGTCGTGCTTAAGCATTTTGTGATTTAATCGTTTTGTAGAAGTTGTAAGACATCACACCAGCGCCAGTGAGGAAGAAGAGGCCGCCGATGGCGCGAGTAACATAAAGTGGATGAAGTGCTACTAAGGTTTCAACGAAGGAATATTGCAGGAAGCCCATTTGGTCATAGGCACGCCACATCAGGCCTTGCATGATACCGGCGATCCATAGCGCCGTGATGTAGAGCACGATGCCAATCGAGGCGAGCCAGAAATGCAGAGAGACCAAGCCTTTTGAGTAGAGATCTTTCTTCTTCCACAAAATCGGCACCATGTGATAAAGCGCGCCGAAGCTGATCATTGCTACCCAGCCTAGTGCGCCGGAATGTACGTGACCAACCGTCCAGTCAGTGTAATGCGAAAGTGAGTTTACGGCGCGAATTGACATGAGTGGGCCTTCGAAAGTGCTCATTCCATAAAAGGCGACGGCGGTGATTAGGAAGCGTAAAACCGGATCAGTGCGTAACTTATCCCATGCGCCAGACAGGGTCATGATGCCGTTGATCATGCCACCCCAAGATGGCATCCATAGCATGATTGAGAAGGTCATGCCAAGGGTTTGTACCCAATCAGGAAGTGAGGTGTAATGTAGGTGGTGTGGCCCCGCCCAGATGTAGATGAAGATCAGCGACCAGAAGTGAAGGATGGAGAGACGGTAGGAATAAACCGGACGCTGCGCGCGTTTTGGCACGAAGTAATACATGATTCCGATGAAGCCTGCGGTGAGGAAAAATCCGACAGCATTATGGCCATACCACCACTGAATCATCGCGCTTTGTACGCCGCCGAAGATTGGGTAGCTCGCAGTGCCATCTAGGCGCAGTGGAATTGAGAGGTTGTTAACGATGTGCAAAATCGCGACGGTGACGATGAAGGCGAGGTAAAACCAGTTAGCGACGTAAATGTGCGGCTCGCGTCGATGCTTGATGGTCATGATGAAGACTATGAAATACATGACCCAAATGATGGTCAGCAAAAGATCGGCATACCATTCCGGCTCGGCATATTCCTTGGCTTGAGTGATGCCGGTAAGATAGCCATAAGCGGCCATCACGATGAAAAGCTGATATCCCCAAAAGATGATTTTTTGCAGACGATTTGAGCCCCAGAGCTTGGCCTGGCAGGTGCGTTGTACTACAAAAAAACTGGTCGCGAAAAGGGCGTTACCGCCAAAAGCAAAAATTACCGCCGAGGTGTGGAGTGGGCGCAGCCTACCGAAACTCATCCACTCGACATCGAAATTTAAGAAAGGGAAAGCGAGTTCGAGTGCGATGTAAACACCAACACCAAGTCCAACAATTGCCCAAAAAGTCGCGGCGATAGTGAAGAGTTTGATGATGGAGTAGTTGTAGGAGACGGGTACGCTGTTAGCGGATGACATGTTTAATAAATCAATTTTATCGCCATCAAAACCAACATGATTCCGTTCAGCAGAATCAAGGTTTTGGCGATAATTTTAAATTCGGGAAATTTTTGTAAAAATGCACTGCCGCAGGCGGTTAAAAATAGTGACGGAAAAGTTGCGAGACCAAAGCAAAACATTCCGATTGCGGCCATGAATGGATTGGACATAGCCGCTGCAATCAAGAAGGCTGAGTAAAGAAGTCCACAGGGAATAAATCCCAAAATTAGTCCGAGCAGATATCCGCGAAAACCGTGTGGATCCTGAAACAAATGGCTAACTAATTTTTGGGGAAAAAACGGCGCACCTTGTAGGTTTGGTGATTTAAATGTGAAGAAAAAAGACAGTGCGGCTAGGAGTAGCAAGGTGGCAGAGAGATATTGGAATCCAGAAAAATCCTGAATTACTTGCGAAAAAAATGAGCAGAAAAAACCAATCAGCGAATAGGTCGTGATGCGACCAAGATGGTAAGGCAGTAGTGCCAAATTCTTTAGGCGCGTAAATCCCGAAAATTTTTCGAGCGGAATTCTTGCTAAACGAGTGGTTGTTTGCGTGATAACAAAAGGCCCGCACATCCCGATGCAATGCGTAAATCCGCCGAGAAATCCTAGGGAAATGAGGGAGAGGAAGAGCATTTTTGATTTTTGCCAAGTCCCCATGTGGGGGATTTAGGGAGATAAGATTTTTGATTTTAGATTTTAGATTTTTGATTTTGAGCTACAGCACCAGATCTTGTCACTTCGAGCTATTCGAAGCATCCATGTACTGAATTTTGATTTGATCAGCTTCGCATTAGTTACTGGCCGCGCCAGTAACTAGCGAAGACTGATTGCGTGTGTTAGGACTTACGCAGTTTAAGTCCGAACAGAACATGAAAATTAATAAAACTGTGTAAGTCCTGAACATGAAAATAAACTTCTCCTCCAAGCAGGGAAATTCTGCGTTTACAGCTTTGGTTTTAACTGAAGAAGAAACCAAAAAATCCTCAGCAAAACAGGTAAAATTTGCCAAAGAAAATTTTGGCTTTGTCGGAAAAAATAATCAGGTTGTGCTGGTTTCTGAAACTGTGTTGATCGGCGCTGGAGCTAGGGAAAAGCTGGATGAGCTCACATTACAAAAAATTGGGTCACGCATAGTTTCGGCATTAAATGGCGCAAAAATCAAAAATGCGGCGGTTGTTTTTAAATCAGGAAATGTGTCACAAGCTGCGTT
>VGDN01000068.1 GCA_016869695.1 Alphaproteobacteria bacterium | reverse complement strand
TCCGAAATCTTTTAATTTTTGATGAAGTTCGGCTTGCGAGCGACAAACAAAGTCAGGTGAAACCTCGCCAAGCGCGTAAACAAAATAGCTCAGCTTACGAGAAGCAGTGATTGCTGGATCGAGTTGTCGTAGCGAGCCGGCAGCAGCATTACGCGGATTAGCAAAAATCTTGGCGCCATGCTCTTCTTGTTTGGTGTTGAGTTCAGTAAAATCGCTTTTGCTCATGTAGATTTCACCGCGTAGTTCGAGCAGGTGCGGAGCGTTTTGAATCCTGTGTGGAAAGCCAGAAATCACCTTTACATTTTCCGTTACATCTTCGCCCTCAATGCCATCGCCCCGCGTAGCAGCTTGCACTAATACACCATCCTCAAAACGCGTTGAAAAAGAGAGGCCGTCGATTTTGGTTTCGCAGAAAAAATCCAGCTCGGTTTCGTTGCCAAGAAAACGATTCACGCGCGTGGTAAAATCAGAAATATCTTCGCGTGTAAAGCCATTAGCCAGTGACAGCATTGGTTTGCTGTGTTTTACTTTCGGAAAAATATCCAAAGTTTTTCCGCCGATTTTTTCTTCCTCATCCACAAAAAATTCCGGAAATTCTTGGCGATATTTTTCGAGCTCACGACGCAACTCGTCATATTTTGCATCAGAAATCAGCGGATTATCGAGAGTGTGGTAAGACTTGTCATGCCTAGCTATTTCAGCTTTGAGACTTTCTATTTTAGAGGAGATGGTCGTCATTTATACGGCGCAAATCAGCGCAGATTTTTTTGAGATTGAGCCTGTCGAAATATCTTTGATCAACCGCGTAAATCACGATCTCATCATCCTTTAAGCTCAAGCAGGAAAGTCCGGTAATCATGTTTATGCTGGCGATTAGCAAAGCGGGATGAGAGCGCTGATTCTGTTGTAACTTCACCTTGTGTTTCACTGGATGAAATGGGGATTTTCTGCAGGCGAGAGAGATCAGTAATGCGATAGAACTAAAAAAATCTCCGACAAAAATTTTAAAGAAGTGGCGGTAAAATCCGAAATACAAATAAAGAAATTCGCTGTTCTTTTCGATCAACTTCAGTCGTGCAGAGGCCATGGAGACAAGGGCTGAGAACAGAATACCAAAAAAGAGATACAACCAAGAAACCTGATTGAAGGCAAACATCAAAGCTCCCCAAAAGGCGAAGAGAACGAGGAAGAGATTGAAGATATGCAGCATTAATGATTTTGGATTTTGGATTTTAGATTTTAGATTTGACCGGCACCATCCAAATCAAAATAAAATTTCATGAAAGCGCAGCCAATCCTAAAAGAAGAGGAATCATTTTTGCCTGAAGAAGCCAAGCAAATTATTGAACTTCTAAGTCGTATCGATGATCACACTGTGGCACTTCGGAAGAAGTTAATGGAAGAGCTTAGAGCCAATCAGTAGGTTGATCGCGAATAGAAGAAGTGCGCTAACCATTAGCCCAAGCATCTCATTTAGGTTTTCATTCTTCAAAAATAATAAGATCATCAATGCCGTGAAGGCGCCGTAAGAAACGGCGAGAGAGAGAATTCTTTTAGAAAGGAAAAAGTTTACAAACCCTACTAAACATAGGCAAATCAACAGTCCATGAATCAGAAACATATGAAAAAGTTTTTAACTACGATTTTTCTATTGGCCATTTCTCTCAATGCCAGAGCGGAAATAATTGATATTCGCAATGAAGAAAAAACCTTCGGTGACTGGAAAGTTTTTTGTGAAGTGGATGAGATGATGGCGGTTTCGCACTGCAAAATCGCCGCCAAATTTTACGACAACGCTTCATCAATCACTGTGCAACCACTACTCAAATCAGCGAATCAATTTTTTGTAATCATTCCGCAGATCAAGGTGGGAAGCTTTGTAAAACTGCGCGTCGACCAAAATGATTTACTGCTCTCAAAAAATGTCAGCGACAAAGATTTTGGGATGATTCCTTTAAGTGAGCAGCAAAAGGCGGCTTTGTTTAATCAAATGAAAACCGGTGAGTTCTTGTTTATGCGCTTCGATCCGCGTGAATCAGAAAAGGAAGTCACTGTGAAGCTAGACCTAAAGGACTTCCGCGGTGCCTTAGCTTATTTTAACAGTCGTAATCAATCTAAAAAACACAACTAATGACCATCCGTGTTGCCATTAATGGCCTAGGCAGAATTGGCCGCTGCGTTACTCGTGCAATCTTTGAAGATGCGCGTTATTCAAACGTCGAACTCGTCGCTGTGAATGGTCCTGCGCCAATTACGACACATGTTCACTTGCTAAAATATGACTCGATTCACGGACGTTTTTCTAAGTCAGTTGAAGGTGCTGAAAGCGCGCTAATTATCGATGGAAAGAGGGTTCAACTTTTTGGTGAACGCGATCCAAGAAAACTTCCTTGGGGTGATTTAAAGATTGATGTTGTGCTCGAATGCACCGGCGCTTTCACGAAATATGATGATGCGGCACAGCACATCACTGCTGGCGCGAAGAGGGTAATCATCTCTGCTCCGGCGAAAGAAGATTCGGTCAAAACAATCATTTATGGCGTAAATGACGAGATACTTAAAGCTGAAGATAAGGTAATCTCCGTTGGCTCTTGTACCACGAACTGCTTGGCTCCAATCGCTAAAGCACTCAATGATGCGATTGGTATTGAGAAGGGTTTTATGACTACGATTCACGCTTACACCAACGACCAAAATGTCGTAGATAACTCGCATAAAGATCTTCGCCGTGCCAGAGCCTGTGCGATGTCGATGATCCCAACTTCAACTGGTGCGGCCAAAGCAATTGGCTTGGTGTTGCCAGAACTAAAAGGAAAGTTGGATGGTGGTGCGATACGTGTGCCCACAGCCAATGTCTCGATGGTTGATCTTAACTTCCTCGCCAAGCGCGAAACAACGAAGGAAGAGGTGAATGAAGTGGTAGAAAAAGCGGCGGCTGGTCGGATGAGAAATATTTTACAAATCGTCACCGAGCCTTTAGTCTCAATCGATTTCAACCACAGTCCTTACAGCTCCTGCTTCGACACAACCCAAACTAAAGTCCTTGGCGGCAACATGGTCAAAGTTGCTTCCTGGTATGACAATGAGTGGGCATTTTCTTTGCGAATGCTGGATATCGCGTCACTGAACAAATCGTAATTTTAAAAAGTGCACAGTGCCCGGTGCCCGGTGCTCAGGCTTTCATAACCGCTGAGCACTTAGCACTGACAACTGAGCACTGAATACAAATCATGTCTAATCGTAAAATCGCCGTTGCGGGTGCGACAGGAAATGTCGGCCGCGAAATTTTGAATATTTTGGTGGAGAGGAATTTCCCTGCTGATGAGGTGGTAGCCCTCGCCTCTGTTAACTCCGTCGGCAAAAAAGTTTCTTACGGAAATAAAGAGCTAACCGTACAAGCGCTCGATCATTACGACTTCAAAGGAACAAAAATCGGCCTCTTCTCGCCGGGCGGAAAAGTTTCTGCTGTGCACGCGCCAAGAGCTGCGGCAGCTGGCTGCGTGGTCATCGACAACACTTCACATTTTCGTATGGAGAAAGACATCCCGCTTGTCGTTTCCGAAGTAAATCCAGAAGCGATTAAGGATTACAAAAAGCGCGGGATCATCGCCAATCCTAACTGCTCGACAATACAGATGGTCGTCGCTCTCAAGCCTTTACACGATCTTGCTAGGATTAAACGCATTGTGGTTGCAACTTACCAAGCCACGTCTGGCGCGGGCAAAGAGGCGATGGATGAGCTCTACAGTTCAACCAAAGCGGTTTACACAAATCAGTTCACCGAGCCAAAAAAATTTAGCCGCAGAATCGCCTTCAACGTCATCCCGCAAATCGACATTTTTATGGATGACGGCGTGACCAAAGAGGAATGGAAGATGAAGGTCGAGACGCAAAAAATCCTCGACCCAAACATCAAAGTTGAAGCTACTTGTGTGCGCGTTCCGGTTTTCAACTGTCACTCGGAAGCGGTGAATATTGAATTCGAAAAGCCGATTTCAGTCGCGCAAGCGCGTGCTGCTTTGGAGAAGGCTGAAGGCGTGATCGTCATTGATCGGCCACAAGAAATGAAATTCGTAACTCCGATTGAGGCTTCAACCAAGGATGCGGTTTTTGTGTCGCGTATTCGTAAAGATGAGTCGGTAACAAATGGCCTGTCACTATGGGTTGTATCTGATAATCTACGGAAAGGTGCGGCACTAAATGCGGTGCAGATCGCAGAGCTGTTGGTTAGTGAACACGGATTTTAGCCACGATCTCATCAGTGATCTTCTCTACTTTCTTCTGATTTTTTCCCTCCGCCATCACGCGAATCAGATTTTCTGTTCCTGATTTACGAACCAAGATCCGCCCTTCTCCCGCAAGTTCTTGTGACTTTTTTTCAATGAAATCCTGAACTGATTTCTCGCTCAAAGGATTTTTCTTTCCCTCATCAAAACGAACATTTTTAAGAATTTGTGGGAATGGCTTGAAGCGGTGCAAAATCTTGCTCGCCTGCTTTTTCTCTTCGCATAAAATCGCTAATATTTGCAGTGCCGCGACCAGCCCGTCACCGGTTGTGGAATAGTCCGAAAGCACCAAGTGACCAGATTGCTCACCACCAAAGTTACAACCATTCTTGCGCATTTCTTCGAGCACATAACGGTCACCAACCTGTGCCCTGATTGTTCCAACTCCGATATAACTCAAATAATTTTCGAGCGCCAAATTCGACATTTGAGTGATTACTACCATGTCGCGTTTGAGATTGCCGTCATCATGTAACTTCTCGGCAATCACGGCGATTAGCTGATCGCCATCGACTACCACGCCCTTCTCATCAACCACCAGCAAGCGATCTGCATCACCGTCAAGAGCGATTCCAATGTTAGCCTTTTCTTCCAAAACCTTCTGGCGCAGGCTTTCTGGATGTGTTGATCCACATTTTTCATTGATGTTAAAGCCGTTGGGTTCAACTCCAATCGCCACAACTTCCGCACCAAGTTCCCAAAATATTTTTGGCGCGAGGCCATATGCCGCACCATTCGCGCAATCAATGACGATTTTCAAACCAGTCAGGCTTTTATCTTTTGGAAAGGAATTTTTGACGAATTCGATGTAGCGATTTGCCGCATCATCCAATCTTTTTACGCGTCCAAAATTTTCTGATTTAGCGAGATATGGCGTGATATCGCTATCAATTAATTCTTCGATTTCTTTCTCCAACTCGTCGCTGAGCTTGTGACCATCATGAGTAAAAATTTTAATGCCGTTATCATGGTAAGGATTGTGTGAGGCGGAGATCATGATCCCAATATCGGCGCGGATTGAGCGCGTTAACATCGAAACTGCAGGAGTTGGTACTGGACCAACCAAAAACACATCCATTCCTACGGCAGCAAGCCCAGCCGTGAGTGCTGGTTCAACTACATATCCAGAAAGTCGTGTGTCTTTACCGATCACAACACGATTACGATGATCGCCGTTGGTGAACTTGGCGCCAATTGCCATGCCAACGCGCAAAGCGATTTCGGCAGTCATCGGAAACTTGTTGGCCGTGCCACGAATGCCATCAGTACCAAAATATTTACGTGTCATAGGACTTACGCAGTTAGTTAAACTAGAGTTAGCGCTCGGACTTACTCTGCGTAAGTCCTATCACGCGCGATTCGTTTCGCTACTGCGAGCTTGCGAGCAGTTAATGCGAAGCGAATCAAATTAAAAAGATACGCAGTTAGTTAAACTAGAGTTAGCGCTCGGACTTACTCTGCGTAAGTCCTATCACGCGCGATTCGTTTCGCTACTGCGAGCTTGCGAGCAGTTAATGCGAAGCGAATCAAACTAAAAAGATACGCAGTTAGTTAAACTAGAGTTAGCGCTCGGACTTACTCTGCGTAAGTCCCGCTTTAGTTTGTTTGATCAAAAGAGCATTGATGCGGTGCCATTGTTTGATTGGCACAGAAGGGATTCCGGCGACGATTTGCATTGGCAGAACATCCCTGATCACTACGCTCATTCCCGCGACTTTTGCGCCGTCGCCGATCGAAATATGGCCAGAAATGCTAGCGCCACCGCCAATCTGCACAAAATTTCCAACACTCGTTGAACCAGCAATACCAGCGCATCCAGCGATTACCGTTCCTCTGCCGATTGCGACATTATGAGCAATCTGTACGAGATTATCGATCTTCACCCCATCACCAATAACCGTGTTTCCGATAGCGCCGCGATCGACGCAGCTGTTGGCGCCAACCTCGACATCACTACCAATCTCAACAATCCCGATCTGGATTATTTTGTGATTCACTCCCGAATCATGGGCGAAGCCAAAACCA
>VGDN01000067.1 GCA_016869695.1 Alphaproteobacteria bacterium | reverse complement strand
AAACCAGCCCGGCGCGCCAAAGGATGAATTAAAACCTCAATATGAAGCCTTGAAGCTTTTTGCTTCATTCAGCAAAAGATTAGTGGCGCCACTTTCGTTCGTAAGCGAGTTTGATAGCCAATATTCTAAGCAAAATCTTTTTGGCTCGGAGCAGTTTTCCATAGGCGGATATTACTCCGTGCGCGGCTTCCTCGAGAACAACATCAGCACGAGCTCGGGATATCATCTCAGGAACAAACTTAGCTTTGGTCTCGGCGCCGTTTCTCCATATCTAAACTCAATCACAATCGAACCTTTTTATGATTACGGTCACGCCCAGGATCAATATCGACACTACAGCGGAAGGCTGTCTGGCGCTGGCTTAAAGGGAATTTTTTCTCACAAATATTTTAACGCTTCAGTAACTTATGCCGAAGTCTTAAGCAAATCGCAACTTCTCAATACATCGCGCTACCGCGAAAATCAGATGTTGTATTTCGAGCTGAGTGCCGGCTGTTGTTAGAACCTGTTTCCAATCTCTACCTGCGATGGCCGTAAATGGCGGATTTACTGTGCTCCACTCCTCACGTATGTCTTAATACGCTGCCGGTGCGGTGCTCGGAAATCCGCCATTTCCGACTCATCGCAGCGAGATTGGAAACAGGTTCTTAGGAATATTTTACCAAGATCTTGCGCACATCGGTGGCGATGGATTTGTTTTCCAAAGCAAAAGCAATGTTGGCTTCGAGATAGCCTAACACATTACCACAATCAAAACGCTGCTCATCGAGTTTTTTGTAATAAAATGGATGCTGTTTGCACATCGCCCTCATCGCGTCAGTGAGCTGAATTTCACCACCAGAACCAACTTCAAACTTAGCTAAATATTCAAAAATTTCCGGTTGCAGAATGTAGCGACCGGTGATCGCTAAATTTGATGGAGCTATGTCTGGCTTAGGTTTTTCAACCATGTCGATGATTTTCTCGGCACCTTCGGTTTTAATGATTCCGTATTTATCAGTGTCTTCGGCAGCGATTTCATCTACAGCCACCAAACTCGCTACTTCCTCTTTGCTTTGGTAAAGCTCAATCATCTTCGGTAAAAAACTACGCGTGAGCAGCATTTCATCTGCCAAAATCACCACGAAAGCCTCTTTGTGAGCAATGAAGTTTCGCGCGCACCAAATCGCATGACCAAGGCCAAGCGGCTTCTGCTGGCGCACGAAAGCAATCTGTCCAGCATCTGGTAACCAGCCCATAACCTGTCCCAACTCTTTCGATTTATTTTTTTCATCGAGCTTCGACTCCAACTCATAAGCATGATCGAAGTGATTATTAATGGCGTTTTTGTTGCGTCCGGTAACGAAGATGAATTTCTCAATCCCAGCATTGCGCGCCTCTTCGAAGGCATATTGAATGATAGGTTTATTGGCGATCGGCAGCATCTCTTTTGGCATTGATTTTGTTGCCGGCAGAAAGCGCGTGCCCAGACCCCCTACGGGGAAAATAGCGGTTTTAACTTTTCTCATAAATTCGGTGTCCAGTGCCTGGTGCCCAGTGTCCATGCTCTCATAACCTATGAGCACTGGACACCGAGCAATATACACTAACTTTAAGACTGACCTTCGGAAATTTTTAACTTGCGGTAGATGGTCGAACGACCAATGCCCAGCTGCTTTGCCACTTCGGAAAGATTGCCTTGGTAGATATCGACCAAACGCTTAATGACCTCTTCCTCGATGTCATCAAGGGTACGGCATTTTCCTTCCTGATTAAAAATATCGATGAGCTCACTGTTAATGTCGGAGTTTTTTTTGATGAAGGCTTTGGCTTTTGTGACACTGCTTTGTTCTTTGCTTAGTAGTTGAGGAAAATGCTCAATATCAAGCCGATCGCCATCACACAAAACTACAGCGCGAAAAATCGCGTTCTTTAGCTGACGAACATTCCCATCCCAACCATAGTTATTAAGAAGATTCATCGCCTCTGGGCTAATGGATTTTATCTTCTTGTTTTCATTCACTGCAAAGTCGCAAAGAAACTTTTCTGCCAAGAGTTTGATGTCTTCTTCACCTCGTAACCTCAGTCCTGGAATGATAATCGGAAATGCAGAAATGCGGAAATAAAGATCTTCGCGAAATTTTTTTGCCTTCACCAAATTTTCGAGAGTTTCCGTGGTCGAAAAAATCATCCTCACATCCACATGAGATGGCTGCTTCCCTTCAACTGGAACGAACTCTCCGTCTTGTAAGAAACTAAGAAGCTTTGCCTGCATTGGCGGCTTCAAACCATCTATCTCACGAAAGAAAATCGTTCCGCCGTTGGCCTCGCGCAGACTGCCCTGACTTTTTATAAAGCCATCTTGAATGGCATCAGAACCAAAAAGCCTCTCCTCGACTTCACTGCTCTTGATTAGATCACACTCAAAAACAACGAATGGCTTACCAGAGCGAAGACCAGATCCATGAATCGCACGAGCAAGTAATTCCTTGCCCGATCCACTTGGACCTTCAAGCAAAATGGGAATTGTTGAATTAAAAATTTGCTTAGCGGCGGCGATTGTTTTGGCAAAGACGACACTCTTCCAAGCGAGATCAGAAAACAAAACCTGATCCTTTCCTTTGCGCACTAAATGCGAGATTTGGTACTGCAAATTTTTACGGTCGATAGCGTTGTTGATTGAGGCAGTAATCCGCAAAAAAACATCCTTACCACCTTTCATCACGTAATCAGCAGCGCCGCTATTGATCGCCGCGACAGAATATTTGGAATCTTTTTTGGCGGTTAAGACGATGACCTGAGTATCTCCCTTCACAACGTTAATCTGCTTAAGAACAGCAATACCGTCAAGATCAGGCATTGAGATGTCGAGAAGCATAATATCAACATTGGCCGCAGTGATCCCGCCGACTTCTTTTTTATTCAGAAAAAAATCTACCACCTCCAAACCATTTCCCATCGTGATGGTTTTATATCCCAGCTGCTTAGAGATAAAATGAGCAAAGGCTCTGGCCTGCGTCTGCTCATCATCAACAAGTAAAACAGTGTATTGCGTCATGGTTAGTTTTGAGATTTATTTTCTTGGAATACAGGACTTACACAAAGCCGCTTTTGCAAAGAAATTTTAATTTTTCTTCGGCTGCGAGGAGCGTAAGCGTATCCGATATATACGCGCGCACCGCAGCAGACGAAAGAAATAAAAATTCCAAAGCAAAAGTTAGGTTTTGCGTAAGTCCTGGAATAGTTGAATGACCCTTGCCGCCGTTTCCTCAACCGATCTCTTCGTAACATCAATCACTGGACATTGCAGCTTGGCAAAAAGTTTGCGCGATTCTGCAATCTCTTTCTTGATCGATTCAAGCTCAATGTAACTAGTTTCGCTTTCATGGCTGATCGAAGAAAGCCTAGTCTGTCTAATCTGCAAAAGTTTTTCCGGATTAATAGTCAAGCCTACAATCAATGGTTTCTTGAGCTCGTTCAGATTTTGTGGAATAGTGTCCATCGAAACAAAAGGAATATTTGCGGTCTTGTAACCACGACAAGAAAGATAAACCGATGTCGGCGATTTAGATGTGCGCGACACGCCAATCAAAATAATATCCGCCTCAAACAAGTCCCAAGCAGACTGACCATCGTCATGGGTGATGGTGTAGCTGATTGCCTCGACTCGTGAAAAATATTGCGAATCAAGTAAGTGTTGACGACCTACCGTGTGGCTAATCGCCATCCCTAAATAATTCGAAAATTCGGCTATGATATGCGACAATACGGGGATGCATGGAACCTTTAAGCGGTGACATTCTATGCGTAAATCTTCCACCAACTCATCATGTAAAATCGTGTAAAGAACGATGCCGGGATTTTTGGCAATCGACTCCAGAACTTTTGCTGTTTGTGCCTTTGTGCGTATTAGTGGCCAAATAAAATCACGCGATTCAACCCCTTCAAACTGCGACAACACAGCGCGCGCAACTGAACTTAGGGTCTCTCCTGTTGAGTCAGAGACAAGGTGGAGATTGATGAGATTTTTGGAAATCATTTCTTCGACGCAGGTACAGTGATGTCCGCATTCACAATCACAGTAATCTTAGTGCCTTGTGGAACACGGATGGTTGGAGTGAGATTGATGGTGCTGCTGATTAACTGACCAACTGTGTCAATGATTGTTTTGGTAACATCATAAAGAGCTTGGTTAGTAGCGCTACCAGTCGTGGTAGTTGTACCTTGAGTTGGATTTACTGTCGTTGTCGTTGCATCGTTATTGATTAAAAATCTCTGCACCGCCGCTACGCCACCAATGGCAAGGATACTGGTGAGCATCGAGTTCGCGATGATCGAGCTGTATTTATTGTCCACTTCTCCCGAAAGACCTGTGCGTCCAAACTGGTCAGAGGCTTGAAAGGTGATCGCCATATCAACACCATCCGGACGAATTAAGCGTGTCCAACCAATCTGCACCCTACCCTGCCCACGCGAAATTTGGCTCGAGTAAGAACCAAACAAGCGTGAGCCTTTTGGAATTAAGATCTCATTTCCCGATTCGCCATAAACGTCGCGACTAACCACTGCTCGCACTGATCCTGGCAACTCGGTGTTAATCGCAGTTTCTAGCACCGCCGTTAACAACTTACCCTGTGCGATCGTGTGAACCCGATCTGCAATGTAAGTAGCAACAACTTTTGATTTGGTTTGCTGTAAACTATCAATCCCATCCTTGTTCAAAGCGACAATGTTGTTGTCATAGCCAACGCCGGGCGTGCTTGACTGTCCTCCACCCTGCCCACCACTAGCGCCACCAAAAACAACAATCGGTGAGTAACGAGGGTTGGTTTGTTTTATCGTTTTTTGCTGCTCGGCATTTTCTATCTGCGCAGCTTGTTGAACGGTTTGTTGCTGAGGTTGTTGATCCTGATTTTGATTTCCTTGCGTTGGTAGCAACTGCTGATCTTGTGGCGCAAATAAAATCTTATCAGGAGCTACCGCATCCTTTGGAAGTTCCGGTAATGTCGGGACTTCCGGAGTGATCGGCTGCGCTAAAATATCTATATCACTTTTCATCTTTTCTTCTTTTTGCGCTTCTAGCTCGAATGGCGATTTTCCGGTTTCAGACGGTGCAACTTTTGCTACTTGTGGCACTTCAACTTTTTGTAAATCTTCTTTTTTTTCCGAATCGCTAAAGAAGAAAAAATAAAACACTACGATCGCTAGAGTAACTGATGCCGCAACAACAGCTAACTTGCTCTTTTTTCCTGACGCAATCGCCGGACCACTATCCTCAACTTCAACATCATCCTCATCTTGTTCTAACTCAGGATCTGGCTTCTTGTCTTTGGCTTGCATTGTCAGATTATTTTTAATGTTGCAAGAAATTCTCTGATCGACTCAAAGACTTCTTCTTTTTCGGCAGAGTTAATGATTACGTGATTCTTCAGATCCGGCTCAAACAAAAACTTTTGCGCCGAAGCGATTTTTTTGTAAATCACTTTACCACTAACTGGATCAACCACCGGATCTTTAGAGGCCTGAATAATCAGAGCAGGATTTTTTACTTCGACCAATTTTTCTTCACAGATTTTCATAAGCTTTCCCAACTCATTTACACCATGCAAATAGTTACGACTATAGTTTATTTGCGGGTTCTCCGGACTATCATCAACAAATTCAAGCTTGCCAAAATTGATGCGAAATTTTTCTAACATTTCATTCCACATATTGATCCCTGGCACCATCCTCGCCTTGATGTTTACCAGCTTCATCGCCGCATTAATCACCACCACGCCACAAAGTTTTTTAGAATTTTTCTGCGCACAAGAAACTAGTCCGAGCAAACCACCAGTGGAAAATCCAACAATCACAATACGTGAAGAAACCTGCTGCAGTGCTGCATAGCCACGCTGCACTGAGTCATACCAATCTTGCCAAGAGGTATCTTTTATGTTTATTGGAGCGGTTCCATGTCCGCGCAGGCGAACCGCATAAACCTTCAGCCCAAATCCATTTAAAAATTTTGCCAACGCCTCGACTTCTTTTGGTGCCGATTTGTAACCATGAACTAACAACACCGAACTAGCACGGACTCGTGCTGCCACCTTGGCTTTAGACTCAAGAAAGAATGGCGCTCCTACTGATTTATCTTTGGAAGAATTCTTGTCGAAATGGATCTCGTAATCCTGATCAAAAATTTCCAAATCATTGCTGCAGATTTCACGGAAGACTTTCTTACGCAGCTCATCATCAGGAATTTTAGCATTATGTTTCACCACCGCTCGCCCTGAATCAAGAAGTAGAAATTCATTAGCGATTACCTGCAAAGTGTTCTCTAGCCTGATCTCGTGGAAATCGTAT
>VGDN01000066.1 GCA_016869695.1 Alphaproteobacteria bacterium | reverse complement strand
ATATTGCAGGCTTGAGCGATGAATAGAATCGCCATGGTGAAGTAGATACAGGTGCCATCGAGATTAAAAGAATAGCCAGTTGGAATCACTAAGCTCACTACTGGTTTTGTGCAGCCTAATGTCTCCTTTTTTTCATTAAACTCGGCAAGGCTGATTCGGAAGAGCGGGTGCCCAAGACTAAAAATATCTCTTCTTTAAGATGGCTTAAGAGTTTGAAAATACTGTGTCCGCATAGTTTGAGGATTAAGCCAAAAACCAAGATCACGAAGAGGATACAAGTGGTGTAGAAGCAGAGCATTAGCTTGACCAGCGGCCATAAAATAACGGTTCCGTATTTTCCGATTGTGTAGCTCATTGTGCCAAAAGCACCGATCGGCGCTAGTTTGACGATGTAGAAAATGATCTTGAATAAGATTTCGGATAGCTCGTGGATACAGGTGATTACTGACTGCGCGCGTGTTTGTACTGCAGACAAAGCAAATCCAAAAATAACTGCTACGAACAAAGCCGGTAAAATTTCTCCTGAAGTAAAAGCCTGAAAAATCGTGGTTGGAATGATGTTTAGCAGGAATTCGACGAAGCTTTGATGAGCGCCGGTTTGTGCTGTGTAAGATTTAATCGTGCTGGTATCGAGTGTCGCGGGATCAATATTCATACCACTTCCTGGCTTCAGTAAAAATCCGACCGCAAGACCAATCAGCAGCGCGAATGTAGTGATGATCTCGAAATATACCCATTCCACCTGAAGAAGCCGATTTCTTTCTTCGTCTTTTTGGTAAAAATTAATACTTCTCAAAGCCTTAGTAGTCAGTCTACGAAGGCTTTTTACAGCATTAATTTTTCCTCAAAAATCCTTCGAAATAGATCGGCTTCTTCAGGTGGAATGGGTATAGATTAGAGTTTTGATACCGAGCTTGCCGATTTTTTTAACGTCAAATGAGCCAATAATTCCGGTTGTAATCGTTACAAAAATCAGCGGCGTAATGCACATCTTGATGAGCTTGATAAAGCCGTCACCCAAAGGTTTCATGGCATGTGCCTGATCAGGAGAAACAAGTCCAAAAATTATTGCGAGAGTGATTGCTAAGATGACTTGGAGGTAGAGGGGGAATTTGTTCATTTTTTGTTAGCGGTATTGGTCAGAGTGACTTCAGAAATGCAGGAGATATTTGTGAAGAAAGTGGCTACGGTATCTAGACGCCAAGAACTATGAATGTTGATTGCAGTAAAGAGTAATATTGTTCGAAAAAATCGATGGTTACCAAAAGTGGTTGTCGTTTTTTATTGTCCTAAACCCTACCTACCAAATTCCTGATCATATCCTTCGTCATCTTTTCCAAATCATATTCTGACTTCCATCCCCATTGTGCGCGTGCTTCAGAGTCATCAATTGAGCGTGGCCAGGAATCGGCGATTTTTTGGCGGAAATCTGGGGCGTAGGAAATTTTAAAATCTGGGATGTGTTTGGTGATCTCATAGGCAAGCGTAGCGCAAGAAAAGCTGATGCCGGCGAAGTTGAAGTTGCTATGATTTCTTAGTTTTGCGAAGTCGCATTCGGCCAGTTCGATCGTGCCGCGGATGGCGTCGGGCATATACATCATTGGTAGCACAGTGTCAGCAGCAAGGAAGCAGGTGTAAGATTTTTTCTTGATCGCTTCGTAAAAAATTTCGACGGCGTAGTCAGTTGTGCCGCCGCCTGGCAAGGTTTTGTAGCTGATTAATCCTGGGTAGCGTAGGCCACGTATATCGAGTCCAAACTTAGCAACATAATATTCGCAGAGCAGCTCACCTGCTGCTTTGGTAAGACCATACATGGTTTTAGGCAGAATTATAGTTTCTTGTGGAGTGTTGTCGCGCGGGGTTTCCGGGCCGAATACTGCAATCGAGCTCGGGCAGATGACTTGCTTCACGCCACATTCGCGCGCAACGAACAAAACATTGTGCAGCCCAGTCATATTCACGTCGAAGCACAGATTTGGATTTTTTTCGCCGGCGGCAGATAGGATGGCGGCGAGGTGGTAGATCACTTTGATCTCGTGTTTCTTCACGATTTCCGCGAGTCGCGTCTTGTCGCAGACATTTAATATTTCGTGAGGCTGTTGCTCGCAGCTTCTTACATCGGATGTAACAACATTCGTTTCGCCATAAATTTTTCTAAGCGCAGAAGTAAGCTCAGAGCCGATCTGGCCTAGTGCGCCTGTAACAAGGAGTTTCATTAATTTTTGATTTTAGCCAAGTCCCCCTTCGGGGGATTTAGGGGGGATAAATTTTTGATTTATTGAAGATAGGTAAATCTAAAATCAAAAATCCAAAATCAAAAATTTGATTTGTGTGACTACGCGCCTAGGTTATGTGCCCGTAAGACAAGCGGATGATCGCTGGTTTGTTTGCAGATCAGAGGAAAGTCCGGACTCCACGAGAGAATGATACCAGCTAACGGCTGGCCACGTCGGCCTGAATTTATAGGGCCGTTGAGGGAAAGTGTCACAGAGAAGATACCGCTGACTGCTTCGCAGTCAGTAAGGCTGAAAAGGCGAGGTAAGAGCTCACCCGCTTCCATGGTAACATGGATTTGGAAAAACCCTATCTGGAGCAAGGTCGAATAGGAATGGCTGATGAAAAATCGGGCGCGCTCTCGTGCCGCCATTCGGGTAGACTGCTTGAGCCTAGTGGTGACGCTAGGCCTAGATGAATGATCATCATCCGCTTACGCTTCGGCTACAGCGCGACACAGAATCCGGCTTACAGCTTGTCTTACATTATCATGATTCCATGAAAACCGTCTTCTCTGGCATTCAGCCGACCGGCAATTTGCATCTTGGCAACTATCTTGGATCGATTCGTAACTGGATCGATTTGCAAAACCATCATCGCTGCATTTTTGGTGTGATGGATTTGCACGCAATCACGCTGCCGCAAGATTCAAAGGAGTTGCGACAGAATATTTTGGATGCTGCTTCTGTGTATCTTGCTTGCGGACTTGATCCCAAAAAACTCACGCTTTTTGTGCAAAGTGAAGTGCCTGAGCATGCAGAATTGACCTGGCTTCTTGGCACATTGACGCCGATGGGATGGCTGGGTAGGATGACGCAGTTTAAGGAAAAATCTGCAGCGAATGAAAATCTCGGCCTATACGCCTATCCAGTGCTCATGGCCGCCGATATCCTTCTTTATCACGCTGATCTCGTGCCAGTTGGGGAAGATCAAAAGCAGCATCTTGAGCTTACGCGCGACATTGCTGGTGCCTTTAATCGTCGCTTTGGTGTCGAATATTTTAAACTGCCGGAACCCATGATTATCAAGGGCGTAGCGCGAATCATGTCACTACAAGATGGTTCTAAAAAAATGAGTAAGTCGGATGAGTCAGATCTCTCTCGCATCAATCTTGATGACAGCGCTGATGACATTGTGAAGAAGATCAAAAAAGCCAAAACCGATTCGCTGCCAACAATCACTTACGACGAATCTCGCCTGGAAATCTACAACTTACTAAACATCTTTGCCGCCGTGTCCGGCCAGGCTCCGCAGGGTTTAGCGAAGAGTTACGAAACTTCCGGAAATGCGAAGTTTAAGAATGATTTAGCCGATCTTGTTATCGCAAAACTGCAACCAATCCAAGAAAATTTATCCCGCTTCAAGCAAGACAAATCTTATGTCCGCCAGGTTTTGGATGAAGGTAGAAATCACGCGCGGGAGATTGCTATGAAGACCAAAAAAGAAGTTTTTGAAATCATTGGACTAAATTAGTTTGTCTGGATTGCTACGTCACTACACTCCTTGCAACGGTGTGATGAGTAAGAACTCTAATTCGTCATTGCGAGGGAAGTGTAGCAATCCACGAAGTTTATTAAATGAGTAATATTCCATCCAACTTAGAACAAGAAATTCTCCGCTTAAAACGTGAACAAAACGCGGTCATTCTCGCGCATTTTTATCAGGATGCTGAGATCCAAGACATCGCTGATTTTGTTGGCGATTCGCTTGATCTCTCGCGTAATGCCGCTACGACAAATGCCGACAGCATTATCTTTTGTGGCGTAAAATTTATGGCGGAAGTGGCGAAGATTTTGTCGCCACAAAAACGTGTTTTGATCCCGGATTTAAAGGCTGGATGCTCACTTGAAGATTCTTGTAAGCCTGCAGCATTCGCTGAGTTTAAGAAAAAACATCCTGATGCTTTAGTGGTTACCTACATCAACTGCTCCGCGGAAATAAAGGCTCTGTCGGACATCATAGTCACCTCCACCAACGCCAAGAAAATCATCGAACAGATTCAGGCGGATAAGGAGATTATCTTCGCGCCTGATCAGCATCTCGGCAGATATTTGGAGAAGGTAACAGGTCGCAAAATGATCCTGTGGAACGGCTCCTGCATTGTGCACGAACAGTTTAGCGAGAAGGAGTTGGTGAAGCTGATCGCCAATCATCCGCAAGCAAAAGTGATTGCTCATCCAGAATGTCCGGAGAGTCTTCTCACCTACGCCCATCATGTCGGATCGACTTCATCATTGTTAAAATTTACGGAACAAAATCAGGGTGCGGAGTTCATCGTTCTTACAGAGCCGGGCATCATTCATCAAATGCAGAAGAGAAATCCGAGCGGAAAATTTTATGACTGTCCCTTTATAGACCAAGCTGGCTGTAAGCTTTGTAGCACATGTCCCTACATGAAACTAAACACACTCGAGAAGCTTTATTTGGTGTTGCGCGACGGAAATAAATCAGAATTTGGTGGTGAGTTGATGATGGATGAAGCCTTACAGATCAGGGCCAAGAAGCCTTTGCAGAATATGCTCGAACTAAGCTAATAGACTTCTTTTAACCCCCCCTTTCTTTCAGCCCAAACGGAGAATGGATCGAAGCACAGAAGTGAGGCGTTAAAGACAAATTGCTTCGCTAGTTGCAGATTGACAACTCGTACGGCGAAGCCGCAAATAAAAGATTTGGGTACATACGGTTAGCTTCAAGCACTGAACCAACCGCTAAGTTGGGCTTAAAAAGGGGGTTTTGAAAGAAGTCTAATAATCCCTTTTGCCTTACTAAAAACCTCCTCCAATTCCATCTGAGGACTAGATTCGTAGGTGATTGCGCCACCAGCTTGGAACTCGAATTTTTTGCCGCTGACAATCAAGGTGCGGATGACTACGGAGAGGTTGAGTGATTTTTTATCGATGAAGCCTAGTGCGCCGCTATAGATTCCGCGGTCTATCTTTTCCTCTTTTGCCGCGACCTCCATCGCTTTGATTTTTGGTGCACCGGTCATTGATCCTGGTGGGAAGCAGGCTTGTAATGTATTGGTTACACTAATTTCCTTAGCGATTTTGCCTGATATCTCTGATGACATATGGTGGATATTTTTGTAAGTCGTGATGTGAAAAAGATTCTTGACTATCACACTTCCGGCCTTGCAAATCCTGGACAAATCGTTCCTTACCAAATCGACAATCATCAGATTTTCAGCGCGTTCTTTGGGTGAGTTTTTTAGGTGTGATTTATTTTTTAGATCTTCTTTCGCGCTTGAGCCACGTGGTGCCGTACCCTTAATTGGGCGCGATTTAATGCATCCATTTTTCACTTCCAAGAACAATTCCGGACTAGCGGAGATTACAAAATTTTCTCCGAATTTTAAGAAGGCAGAATAGTTGGTGGGGCTTGATTTTGTTAGCGTAAGGAAGAGTAAAAAAGCGTTAGGTTTTTTGGCAAACTCACCAAAAAATTTTCTGGTCAGATTGGTTTGATAAAGATCGCCGCGGGTGATTTGATTTTGGATTTCAGCGATGACTGTTAGGTAAGAATGGTCAGTAAAATTTGAGTCGAATATGCATGGAAATAAGTCGCAAGTTGTAAGTCGTAAGTCATAAGTAAGGATTTGGTAAAGTAGCGATTCATCAGTGAAATTCGCGGTTAGCTGCTGTTTGTCGTGATTGAATTCGAGGATGAGGGCGAAGTGAGTTAGCCAGATTTTTGGGAGAGCGACGTGAGATTTTTTGGTTTTAGGAAATTTTTCGAACTCGTGCGCGACCTCGTAGGATAAGTATCCAAACCATCTTTTATCTGACTGATTTATGATGTTTTCTGCCGTCGCAAAATCCTCGCAGCAGATAGTCTCAAGCGGAAAAAGAGCCAAGTAGGAAATGGAATTTTTAACTTCTTTATGCAGCCCAGAATATAGGAAAACCCAGCTCTCGCCTCGATAGTTAGCGGCGATTTTTTCGGCGAGCTGGAGGGGGTTTTGCCAGTCTATTTTTTTTCTTGGCATGATTTTAGAAACGTAACTTTGATTCTTTTGCTTAGTTTTTTCTCCAGCTTCCGTCCTAGAAACTCATCAACTGGCAGCACTAAACACAGCGAGTTAGTCAGGAATATTTCGTCAGCATTTTTGAGTGCAA
>VGDN01000065.1 GCA_016869695.1 Alphaproteobacteria bacterium | reverse complement strand
CGCAAAGAGCTTGCTGTGATTTTCTTCGAGAAATTCAAAAAATCTTTCGTCACGGATTAATCCGTACTTAACCACTTCAGCATAACCAGCTCTAAGTTCGCGCTCAGGTAATGTTTTTAGAAAATCTAAATCGCAGATGACGAGTTTTGGTTGATAAAAACTGCCAATTAAATTTTTTCCGGCTTTGGAGTTAACGGCCGTCTTGCCGCCAACCGAGCTGTCGACGCAGGCGAGCAGCGTTGTGGGAATTTGGATGAAGTCGATGCCGCGTAGTAAAATCGATGCCGCGAATCCGGCAAAATCACCGACCACACCACCTCCGAAGGCGATGATTAGCGACTTGCGGTCAATGCCTTTCGCCAGGATTTCCTCGCAAGTTTTTTCTAAGAGGTGGAAGGATTTTGTCTGCTCTCCCGCGGGTAGAATGATATTTTCCGTAGTGGTTGGAAGGCTTGCCAGATGTAGCTTGGCGACATTTTCATCGGTGATGACAAAAATTTTGCTGTAATTTTTCTTGGACAGGAAATCTGGCAAAGCCTTGATGGCATTGCTTTTGATGATGATGTCGTAACTTCTCTCTTTGAGCTCAACGCGTATTTTTTTCATGAATTTCCTTAATGATTTTTTTGGTTAAGACTTCGTGATTGAGTATTGAGCTGTCGAAATGTAAGTCGGCCTCAGCGTAGATAGGATAACGTTTCGTGACTAATTCCTCCAACACATCTCGACGGTTTTTCTGATTTAAGAGTGGACGATTTTCTTTATTGCCGACGCGACGCAGAATCTCGTCAATCGGCGCTTTAAGCCAGATGGTGACGGATTTTTCCTTTAAGATTTGACGAGTTTTGTAGCTCATGAACCCGCCACCGCCAATGGATAAGACGATTTCTTCATCGCGCCAAACAATCTCTTCGATTATTTTTTCTTCGATTTCACGGAAATATTTTTCGCCATTTTGGGCAAAAATTTCAGCGATGCTTTTATGCTCGCGATCCTCAATTTCACGGTCTGAATCGACAAAGTAATAACCGAGTTTTCTAGCAAGCTTTAAACCAATAGTTGTCTTGCCGACACCCATCAGGCCAATGATCGCGATTACTTTTTTCATCTGAATTCTTGAAAAGGATATTTATCAAAATAAACACGCGCATCCGTTTTTCCTAATCAACAAAATACAGAGAGGTCTCAATGGATTTCAATAAAACTTCTTCCTTCGCTTCGGTTGCTGCGCGTAGCACGACATACGACGCATCACTACGCGATTACATGGTTAAGGTTTACAACTTCATGGCGATTGCCATGTGCATTTCTGGCGCTACAGCCTTCTTAGTTTCTAGCTCGCCAGCTTTGATGCAGTTGTTTTTTGGAACTCCTTTGGCCTGGGTGGTGATGTTTGCCCCTCTTGGTTTCGTGATATTTTTTGCGCATAAGCTGCAAAGAATTTCTGCGCAGCAGGCAAAGAATTATTTGTGGATTTATTCCGGCTTAATGGGTCTTTCGCTTGCAACAATTTTTGTGGTCTACACCGGTACCAGCATTGCACGTACCTTCTTCATTACCGCCTCAGTTTTTGGTGGAATGGCCTATTATGGTTACACAACCAAGAAGGACTTAACCAGCTTAGGATCCTTTCTAATCATGGGTCTGCTCGGTTTGATCATCGCTTCTTTGGTGAATATTTTTCTACAGAGTTCCGCAATGCAGTTCGCTCTTTCAGTGATCGGAACCTTTTTGTTTATTGGTCTCACCGCCTATGACACTCAGCGCGTTAAACAATCTTATTACCACTTCGCTGGTGCTGGTGGTGACACGATCAGTAAGGTTGCAGTGATGGGTGCGCTCAATCTCTACATGGATTTCATTAACCTCTTCTTGATGCTCTTACACCTTTTTGGTGACAGACGTAACTAAGCAATCTCTCAACCCCGGCAGCTTGCCGGGGTTGATTTGTTTTAATCGATTTCTACTTTGCGCCGCCCTTCATTTAGCCTACCCTCATTTAAAAAATTTTAAGAATATTCCTCGGTAGCTCAGCGGTAGAGCAGTTGGCTGTTAACCAATTGGTCGGAGGTTCGATCCCTTCCCGAGGAGCCACAAGAATAAGACAAGAATAAGAATGGATGTGAGCTATTTAGTTCGATGCTTTTCCACTCAAATATGCGACCAGTAGTTTTTGTTTAACTTTTTGCTCAGTTCCGTTGTCAAAATCCTTAACCACAATTTCGCCATTTTTTATTTCTTCTTCTCCCAAGATTACCACGAAACGAGAGTTATTTTGTGAGGCGCGTTTCATTTGTTTTTTAAAGTTTCCTTCAAAAACAAAATCAGTTGCGAATCCAGCATTACGAAGCGTTTGTGCGATCTCAAATGCCATAATCTTTTCCTTCTCTGAGATATAGTTTATGGAGATTGGGCGTGTTCTTTCTGACTCGAATTTGGTTAATAACATTAAGCGCTCGATCCCAGCAGCAAAGCCAATCGCTGGCATCGCTTTGCCGGACATTTTTTCTACTAGACCGTCATAACGACCACCAGCTAACACCGCATTTTGCGCACCTTCGTGACTCATTGTGAATTCGAAAACGGTTGAGGTGTAATAATCCAAACCACGCACCAACCTTTGATTGATGTGGTGTTTGACGTTTAGCTTGGTTAATAAATCCAGAATTGCGTCGAAGCGCGCTTTTGCTTCTGTGGAAAAAAAGTCAGAAATTTTTGGGGCGTCGGCTAGCAGCTCGATGTCCTGCTGATCTTTGGAGTCAAGGATGCGTAGCGGATTTTTCTCGAGACGAGTTTGCGAATCGGCGGAAAGCTCACCTCTAAGTTTAGTAAAATATTCGTGCAGCGCCCGCTCGTAGTTTGTTTTTGTTTCGATGCAGCCAAGCGAGTTAATCTCAAGAGTGGTTTTATCGAGCA
Source organism: Alphaproteobacteria bacterium (assembly GCA_016869695.1). GTDB lineage: Bacteria > Pseudomonadota > Alphaproteobacteria > Rickettsiales > UBA1997 > UBA2645. The sequence goes on along the minus strand of VGDN01000065.1, from coordinate 3,517 downwards.
CGCCCAAATCTTTTAGGATCGAGGTCGCAAGCAAGATCATCTCAACATCACAAAAGAAATTTTCTTCGCCAAGAATTTCGAAATTGATTTGGTGAAACTGACGTTGGCGGCCTTTCTGTGGACGGTCGTAGCGGAAAATGGGGCCGTAAGAAAAAAATTTCCGTGGTAAAATTTGTTGTAACTCGCCGTTGGAAATAAGGGCACGAATCACTCCAGCTGTGAATTCAGGGCGTAGAGTTAACATGTTGTCGCCACGATCAGGAAATTTGTAAACCTCTTTGCTGATGATGTCGGAAGTCTCGCCCAGATTGCGTTCAAACACTTCGCTAAATTCAAAAATCGGCGTTTGTAATTCTTCAAAACCAAAATTCTGCGAACGCTTTTTTGCGACTGAAATGATGTGATTAAAAATTCTAATCTCCTCGGCAAACAGGTCTTTCGTGCCTCGAACAGGTTGGAGTTTGTGAAGGGAATTTAACATTTACCATTTACCATTTAACATTTGCTGCACGCAGTATCTGCACATCTCCAATCATAAAATGCTAAATGGTAAATGTTAAATGACTGATCTTTCTCACATTCGTAACTTCTCAATTGTTGCCCATATCGACCACGGTAAATCTACTCTTTCCGACCGCTTGATTCAGGAATGTGGTGCGATTGAGGAGCGGGAGATGACCTCGCAGATTCTTGATTCGATGGATATCGAGAAGGAGCGCGGAATCACGATTAAAGCACAAACTGTGCGTCTTTCTTACAAGGCGGATGACGGGCAGACTTACATGTTGAACCTAATGGACACGCCAGGTCACGTCGATTTTGGTTACGAAGTGAGTCGTTGTTTGGCGGCGTGTGAGGGTTCGATTTTGGTTGTGGATTCAACGCAAGGTGTGGAAGCGCAAACGCTGGCAAATGTTTACCAAGCGATTGACAACAACCACGAGATCGTGCCGGTGTTGAATAAAATTGATCTTCCGGCGTCTGATCCAGAGTCAGTAAAAAAACAAATTGAAGAGGTAATCGGCATTGATGCTTCGGAAGCAATTCTCGTTTCAGCCAAGACTGGCGTGGGAATTCATGACACGCTCGAAGCAGTTGTAAAAAAACTTCCAGCGCCAAAAGGAAATCCAAATGGCGATTTCAAGGCGCTTTTGATCGACAGTTGGTACGACCAATATCTCGGCGTAATCATTCTCGCGCGCGTGATTGACGGCACGCTCAAGAAAGGACAAAAAATAAAAATGCTCGCGGCGAATGCGACTTACCAAGTTGATTCGGTCGGATTTTTTACGCCGAAAAAAGTTTTCTGCGAAGATTTAAAAGCGGGTGAAGTTGGTTTCATTAATGCGCAAATTAAACAAGTCGCGGATTGTCGAGTTGGTGACACGTTAGTTTTGTCAAACAACGAAAACACAACTCCGTTGCCGGGATTTAAACAAAATCAGCCGGTAGTTTTCTGCGGAATTTATCCAATTGATGCTTCTGATTTTGAAAAATTCCGCGATGCTTTGGCGAAGTTACATCTCAACGACGCGAGTTTTGAATATGAGACCGAAACCTCGTCGGCGTTGGGCTACGGCTTTCGCTGCGGATTTCTCGGATTGCTGCATCTCGAAATCGTACAAGAGCGCTTAGAGCGAGAGTTTGATCTTGATCTGATTACCACCGCACCATCTGTAATCTATAAAATACACATGCGTTATCCCGCAGGTGAGATTCGTGAAATCCATTCGCCGGCGGAAATGCCTGATCCAACGCAAATCGAAAAAATGGAAGAGCCGTGGATCAAAGCGACTATCTTGACACCAGACGCATATCTCGGCGCGGTGCTTGATCTCTGCACGCAAAAACGCGGTATTCAAAAAGAACTCAGCTATGTCGGCGATCGTGCGATGCTGATCTACCGCCTGCCACTCAACGAAATCGTTTATGATTTTTATGACCGCTTGAAGTCCTGCTCGCGCGGCTATGCCAGCTTTGATTGGCAGATGGATGGCTACGAAGAAAGTCAGTTGGTGAAGCTAACAATCATGGTCAATGGCGATCCGGTTGATGCGCTTTCCTTCATCACGCACAAAACTCACGCCGAAACTCGTGGCCGAAAAATCTGTACAAAACTGAAAGACCTAATTCCACGGCAAATGTTTGCCATCGCAATCCAGGCAGCCATCGGCGGCAAAATTGTGGCACGCGAAACTGTATCGGCGATGCGTAAAGACGTTACTGCAAAGTGTTATGGCGGTGACATCACTCGCAAACGCAAACTACTCGACAAGCAGAAGAAGGGTAAGAAAAAAATGCGTGAAATCGGCAATGTAGAAATTCCGCAAAGCGCGTTTTTAGCGGCGTTAAAACTAGACGAATAACTTTGATGCTCTAGATTGCGCAGCAGTTTTTCCCCTTAAAAAATTTCCAGAACATGACCAATCAAAACACAGCTCCTCTTGTCGTGAGCAAAGATGTACAGCCGGTTTCACTCGTTACTGAAATGAAGAAATCCTACCTCGATTACGCGATGAGCGTGATTGTGGCGCGGGCGATTCCAGATGCTTGTGATGGCCTGAAACCAGTGCATCGCCGCATCCTTTTTGCGATGTATGAAGGCTCTTACGACTACAACAAACCATTCAAAAAATCGGCAAGAATCGTCGGGGAAGTGATGGGTAAATATCACCCACATGGTGATGCGCCAATCTATGAATCTCTAGTGCGCATGGCACAAGATTTCTCGATGCGTGTACCATTGATTGACGGGCAGGGTAACTTCGGTTCGATTGATGATGACCCGCCTGCGGCCATGCGTTACACTGAGTCGCGCCTCGAAAAAATTTCCCACACCATGCTTGACGACCTTGATAAGGACACGGTCGATTTTGTTCCGAATTATGACGGCAACGAGAAGGAGCCGAAGGTTTTGCCGTCGCGCTTTCCTAATCTTTTAGTCAATGGTTCTGGTGGGATCGCTGTAGGTATGGCCACTAACATCCCTCCGCACAATCTAGGCGAGGTGATTGATGCTTGTCTGGCTTACATCGACAACAACGAAATCAGCATTGAGGACATCATCAAAATTGTTCCGGGACCTGACTTCCCGACTGGTGGCATCATCTTGGGACGTAATGGTCATGACTCTGCAGCTCGCACCGGACGTGGCTCCGTCGTGATGCGCGGTAAGCATAAGATCGAGAAAAAAACTGGAGGCAAGGTTGCGATCATCATCACTGAAATACCTTACCAGGTTAACAAAGCCAAGCTTGTAGAGAAAATTGCTGAGCTCGTAAAAGAGAAAAAAATCGAAGGCATTACTGATTTACGCGACGAATCAGATCGCGACGGAATCCGTGTGGTCATTGAGCTGCGCCGCGATGCGATGGAAGAGGTAATTATCAATCAGCTCTACAGCTTTACTGAGTTACAGTGCAATTTCAGTGTCAACATGTTGGCGCTAAATCACGGCCAGCCGCAGCTGATGAACCTTCTTGATGTTATCAGGATTTTCTCTGACTTCCGCTTTGAG
>VGDN01000064.1 GCA_016869695.1 Alphaproteobacteria bacterium | reverse complement strand
ATACTCCAACAACAGATACTCCAACAACAGATACTCCAACAACAGATACTCCAACAACAGATACTCCAACAACAGATACTCCAACAACAGATACTCCAACAACAGATACTCCAACTACCCCAACAGGGGATAATAACACTACTCCGACAGAGGAAAAGGAAAAAGAGCAAGACGACTTCGAAGAAGCTCCGTGGGGCGAAGGAAAGGGAGTTACGCCATATGAAGATGATGATAAGAAAAATGACTCATCAGACAGCGCGGTAAAAGAGGAAGAGACGCCTCCACCACCACCACCACCTCCTCCTCCTCCAACCAACCAATCCAGCGGAGGTAAGCATCACATGCAGCTCACTAAATCCAGAGCTAATGCAATCGAAGGTGCGGCTAAGCAACATGGTTTTGATGCTGATAAGGCGAAGAAGCAGGCTGGTGGCGGTGGATCGACTGGTGGTGGGTCAACAAAACCAACTCCTAAAAAAACGACAGCACCGATTGCAGCAAGGCCAAAACCAAAAACGCCTCCAAAATCATCTGGTGGCAAAAAAAGCGGCGGCGTTCCTGGCTATATGCGACCAACAGTCTCTTCAACAAACAAAACAAAACCAAAGAAGTAAGTTGGTAGTTGGTAATCGTTATCCTGAGGTTTGTTGACATAAACCTTTGCAGGACTGGGTCTCTTGACCACGTCCTCATGCTCACGTTTTTTTAAATAACTTAGTCTTGGTCGTGAGGCTTAGATTCGTGTAGGGGGTGCTATCCTTAAGAGTGACTGGGGTTACACATAAGCATCTCAAGTGCAGCCTCAACTGATGCCATCCGCACTGCATTACGATCTCCAGAAAAATTAAATCTCTTAACCACAACATCTTTTTGGTTTGCAACCGAAATATAAACCAATCCAGCCCGTTGCTCTTTTGGTCCGGCAATTCCGGTAATCGCCACCGCAACATCCGCTGTAGAATTTTTTAGTGCGCCTTTGGCCATTGCTTTTGCTACCTCCCCACTTACCGCCCCAAACCGTGCCAATAGCTCTTCTGTAACACCAAGCATTTCGGTCTTCGCCTGATTGGAGTAAGTAATAAAGCCGCGCTCGAAAACTTTTGACGCTCCCGGAATCTCAGTAAGCAAAGCCGACAAAAGTCCACCAGTGCAGGATTCGGCCGTGGCAATCTTGAGATTATTTTTTCCAACCAGAGCCAAAATCTGCTGAGCTTGGAGGAGTAAATTTTTATCCACTGACTCTCTCCACTTCCAAAATTTTCTTCGAAATCCGTAGTGCCGAAAGAATTTCTTCAAGGTGCTCGAGACTGTGAACCTCTAAGTCGATCATCATTTCAAAAACATCGGCAGAGCGATTGGTGGTACGGATATTGCTGATGTTGATCTTCTTCTTGGCGATGATACTGGTAACGTCAGCAATGCCTCCGCTCTTATTTTCAACAACGACACGAACCCTACTGGCATAAAACTCATCACCAATTTCATCTTCACTTTTCCAACATACAGCAAGCATACGCTGCGGCAACAGAACAAGATTTTTTAAGTTGTGACAGATTTGGTTGTGGATGGTTACACCCGTACCGGTGTTGATTATGCCAATGATTGGATCGCCTGGAATTGGGTTACAGCAGCCGGCGTAATGAATTGCCATTCCGGAAACCAGGCCGTCAATCGGTAGGTAATAATCTGATTTTATTTTCTTGCTCGGTGTCAGTTTGTTTGGCTTAACTTCTTCTTTGAAATCGGGATAAAGAACTTTCAGCACATCTTGACGCGAGATCGTGCCATCTGCGACTCGGACATATAAATCCACCACCGATTTTTTGTGAAAATTCGGCAAGATTTTTTCGAGTATTTTATCGCTGATTGGTAAGTTGCGTGCAGCAAAAAACTTACTTAAAATCGCCCGCCCTAGCGCCTGATATTCATTCGATTTTTCGCTGCGAATAAAGTGTTTAATCGCTGAGCGCGCTTTGGAAGTGGTCGCAAACTGCAACCAGTTCGGTGACGGTTTAGAATTTTTGGCTGTGATTATTTCTACCTGATCACCATTGGAGAGTTGGTGCCTAAGCGGTACAATCATCCCGTTGATCTTCGCTGAAACACAAGAATTTCCGATGTCGGAATGTATGGCATAAGCAAAATCAATAGCAGTAGCCCCAAGAATCAGATTAAAAATATCACCATTTGGTGTGAAGCAGAACACCTCATCCTTGTGTAAGGAGAGCTTGTAATCCTTCAGTGCCTCATTCGAATTTTCGGAATTTTCAAAAAGCTGAATCAATTCACGAACCCAGACATATTGCTGATTCTCCTTGCCTGCCTTACTAGCAATTCCTCTGTTACTTCCAGAAAATTTCTCCTTGTAATGCCAATGTGCCGCAACACCTAACTCTGCGGTTTCATGCATCTCTTGGTCACGAATTTGGATTTCGATTTTGTGGCCGAAGGGGCCGAGAATGGCGAGGTGTAGAGACATGTATCCATTCTCCTTCGGCGTGCTGATGTAATCACGAAAACTACCCGGTATCATGCTGTAGTGGGAGTTAATAACTCCTAATACTCTGTAGCACTCGCTAATATTTTTAGTTACCACGCGAAATGCCATCACATCATGCAGATTGTGGAATCCGACATTCTGCTTCTTAATCTTTGTCCAGATGGAATAAGGCTTTTTCTCGCGGCCAGAAATCTCGCACTCGATATTCTCCCGCAGCATGATTTGCCGCAGGTCATCAATGATTTTCTCGACGATATTTTTGTTATGTTCGCGCAACTCACCTAGCTTCGCAACGATCTGGTTACGTGCTTCTTGGTCGATGACGGCAAAAGCGATATCTTGTAATTCGTCCTTGATTTTATTGAGCCCAATGCGTCCTGCAAGCTGCGCATAAATATCCAAACTCTCTCTCGCTTTTTTGATCTTCTTCTCTTGCGACGGTACATAAAACAGTGTGCGCATGTTGTGGAGGCGGTCGGCAAGCTTGACGAGCAGTACGCGAATATCTTCCGACATCGCCAAAGTCAGTTTACGAAAATTCTCGGCGAGGCGCTCATTGACCGGCACCGATTCAATCCTACCAAGCTTCGTTACCCCATCCACCAAACGCGCGACTTCCTCGCCAAACTCCTTTTCGATTTCCTCAAGAGTTACTTCCGTATCCTCCGCGACGTCGTGGAGTAAGGCGGTGACGATCGATTCCTGATCAAGCTTGAGCTTGATTAATATCTCCGCGACCGCAACCGGATGAGAAAAATATGGATCGCCAGAATGACGCTTCTGATTACCATGAGCATCCCGCGCAAAAAAATACGCCCTCTTAATCAAAGACTCATCGAGGTTGGGGTGATAAGCACGAAGATGCGAGATGAGGTCAGAGCAAGAGAGCATTATCGAGGTTAGTGACTATTTGGAGATCTACGAACACTACTCAACAGACTTATTTCGATCACTGGCAGCATTTCTACTCGCCTTATCATCAAGCTCTTTTAATTCTTTTTGTAAGTGTTCTCTTCTTTCAGCCATTCTCTTTTGTTCCATAGCCTCTCTTTCTTGTCTTAGCGCACCATGAGATGCCTTTCTTTGCTCACTACACCTCTCTATTTCTTCCTTTTTAGAAGCTGAGTTAACGCAGGAAATCATCGCGTCGATGATAGATTTTTCCTTGCTAAGATGACTCATAATCTCCGCTTTACGAGCAGAAAAATTATCTCCATCTCGCCGCTCTTCAGCGTACGCTGCAAGACTGGAAAGCATGACAAGAGAAAGGCCGATAAGGATAGTTTTGTTTTTCATAAATCCGTTTTGATTAAAAATTTTTGCGAGGTGGATTTGGTTAACTAGCGGTGTTTAAGGATTAGTCTATCAAGAACTCTAACACTTCTCCCTTCGCTTTAATCTTCACCTCTTGTCCGTCTTTGATTTTACCTCGCAGAATTTTCTCGGCTAAGATATTTTCGATGTCGCGTTGGATTACGCGCTTGAGTGGACGCGCACCGTAAGTAGAGTCGAAGCCCTTAGCTGACAAATAATTTTTCGCTGTTTTATCGAGAGTTAGTTTGATATTGCGCGTAAGTAATCTCCTAGTGAGCCTTGCAAACTGCACCTCGACTATGCCTTCCATGTTTTTGCGACTGAGCTTGTTGAAGAGAATTATCTCATCCAGGCGATTCAAAAATTCCGGACGGAAATGTTGGCGAACCACGTCCATTAGCTTTCCCTGCGCTTCATCGATTTTTTCATCCTCATCCAACTCGCTCAAAAACTGCGAACCGAGATTGGAGGTTAGGATGATGATCGCGTTGGTGAAGTTTACGACATGACCTTGCGAGTCAGTCAGGCGGCCATCATCAAGGACTTGTAGCAAAATGTTAAACACATCGTGATGTGCTTTTTCTGCCTCATCAAAAAGGATGACTTGATAAGGACGACGGCGCACAGCCTCAGTTAGAACACCGCCTTGTTCATAACCAACATATCCCGGAGGTGCACCAATCAAGCGAGCAACCGCATGCTTTTCCATGAACTCACTCATGTCGATGCGCAGCAATGCTGACTCATCGTCAAAAATGAACTCAGCAAGCGCCTTAGAAACTTCTGTCTTGCCGACACCTGTTGGCCCCAAAAATAAAAATGATCCAACTGGACGATTAGGGTCTTGCAAGCCCGAACGCGAACGACGAACCGCGTCAGCAATTGCCTTTAGTGCGGCGTCTTGACCAACAACTCTTTGCCTGAGCAACTCTTCCATCTTGAGCAGTTTTTCTTTTTCGCCGGACATGAGTTTATCGACCGGGATTCCTGTAGTGCGCGCCACGATTGTCGCAATGTCATCCTCCGAAACTGCCTCACGCACAATGCTTTGTGAGGCAGTAGTCTCAAGGCTTTGTAGCTCTTTTTGTAACTCAGGAATTTTGCCATATGTCAACTCACCAGCCTTCGCCAAATTTCCTTCGCGCTGTGCTTTTTCGAGCTCGAACTTTGCCTGCTCAATATTGCTTTTGAGTTCATTGATTTTGCTGCGCTTCATCTTTTCCGCCTGCCACAATGTCGACATTTCGGCGGATTTTTTTGCCAGATCACTCAGCTCGAGGTTGAGTTTAGTTAAGCGATCTTTTGAGGCCTGATCATCCTCTTTTTTCAAGGCCTCAGCCTCTATTTTAAGTTGGATTATCTTACGATCGGTTTCGTCAAGCTCGGTTGGTTTGGAATCAACTTCGATCTTGAGTGCACTTGCCGCTTCGTCGATTAAATCGATTGCCTTATCCGGTAAAAAGCGATCGGTGATGTAGCGATGAGACAGCGTCGCTGCTGCTACAAGAGCAGTATCTTTGATTTTAATGCCGTGATGAACTTCATATTTTTCCTTGATACCGCGCAGGATGGAAATCGTGTCTTCAACGCTTGGTTCCCCAGTGTAAACTGCCTGAAAACGCCGTGCCAACGCCGCATCTTTTTCGATGTATTTCCGATACTCATCTAACGTTGTCGCACCAACGCAGTGAAGGGTTCCTCGCGCCAGAGCTGGCTTTAAAAGATTTGATGCATCCATCGCGCCTTCAGTTTTTCCAGCGCCAACAAGCAGGTGCAGTTCATCGATAAAGAGGATGACATTCTCGTTGTTCTCAACCTCGTTTAACACTGCCTTCAGCCGCTCCTCAAACTCACCGCGAAACTTCGCACCAGCGATGAGCGCGCCCATGTCGAGTGCCATTAGATTCTTATCCTGCAAGCTTTCCGGCACGTCGCCATTAACGATTCGTTGCGCCAATCCTTCAACGATTGCAGTTTTACCAACGCCAGGTTGGCCGATTAAAACCGGATTGTTTTTAGTGCGGCGCGACAAGACCTGCATGGCGCGGCGGATTTCTTCGTCACGACCAATCACAGGATCAATCTTTCCCTCGCGCGCTTTTTTGGTTAAGTCTTGCGCATATTTTTCGAGTGCTTGGTAAGTCGATTCAGTTGATGCGGAGGTTGCTTTCTTGCCGGCACGGATTTTTTGGATAGCGGCGCGAAGTGCTTGAACACTGACTCCGGCCAGCTTCAAGATTTTTGCCGCTTCATTTTTTTCATCTTCCAACATCGCCTGCAAAAGACGCTCCACCGTAACAAACTGGTCGGAGTTTTGATCAGAAATTTTTTCCGCGAGCAAAAAAATCCGCGCCATTTCCTGCGAAAGTGAAATCTGTCCAGCACCAGATCCTTCAACGCTTGGTATGCCATTAAGTACAGCTTTTAACTCCGCCTCCAAAAGATGTACATTGCCATCACAGAGATGTACAAGTTTCTGTGTCAGACCATCTTGGTCGGCAAACATCACCGACAATAAATGCTCCGGCAGAAACTTCTGATGACCACGGCCCAAAGCCAGTGTTTGCGCGGCCTGCAGAAGGGACTGAGCTTTCTCAGTGTAACGTTCGAGATTCATAAGATTTTTGATTTTTGATTTGA
>VGDN01000063.1 GCA_016869695.1 Alphaproteobacteria bacterium | reverse complement strand
CTTAAAAAATGTGTAGGCTGGATTGGTGTTCATCACCGCATCCATCTTGTCGGGATTCGCTTTTAGCCATTCTCGAACGCTCACACCTTTCTTCAGATATCCCTGCTTAGACATGTAGTTAACAACTGGCACGAATGGCTGATTATTACGCGCTGCAAAAGATAAACGCACTTCGGCTCCATCCGGCATTTTAGCCCGACCAGATCCTTGAATCTGCATAAAAAAAAGCGCCACCTTATCATCGGTGTAAAGCAGCTCTAGCCCCTTCCCTTTCAAAACTCCATCCTCGATTTCAGCACGTGTTAAATCGAGATCTTTTGGCTTGGCATAAATCGGATATTGGAATTTTTCGGTCTTAACTTTGCTGCCATTTAGCGATGCTTCGTAATAGCCGGTGAACAAGCCGGAGCCAAGGCCAAAGCGAGTTTCCACCGTGAATGGTCTAAACCAATTTTCAAAAAAATTCTTAGCTTGTGCACTGGTCATCGTCTTAACGATATTGGCGATGTCACAAACATCACGAAAATCTCCAGCCGTAATATCCCCAATCTGTCCGCCAATCACGCGCTTCTGCGGCATTTTCGCAAACTTATCACATGAGTTAAGAAATGATTGCAGCGCCTTTTTATGGTCATCATTAGCCCAGCTAGTGAGCTCAGAAAAACTCACCTCTTTCAATTTAATATCCCCCCGACCGGTGATCGAAATTTTTTGGGCAACAAGGCAAGAAGGAAGGCAGAGAAATAAGGCCAGGACTAATCGCGACAACATAATTTTAGATTTTAGATTTTAGATTTTAGATTAAACTTAAATCCCAAATCAAAAATCAAAAATCAAAAGTTCATGTCTCTCCAAGTCGGAATCGTCGGACTTCCCAATGTTGGCAAGTCAACTCTCTTTAATGCGTTGACTCAAACCGCCGCAGCACAGGCAGCGAATTATCCATTCTGCACGATTGAGCCTAATGTCGGGCGCGTGAATGTGCCGGATGAGCGTATGAAAAAACTGGCGAAAATCGCCAGCTCACAAACCATAATCCCAGCGCAAATCGAGTTTGTGGATATTGCTGGGCTAGTGCGCGGAGCAAGTAAAGGCGAGGGTTTAGGCAATCAGTTCCTTTCCCATATCCGCGAAGTTGATGCAATCATCAACGTCGTGCGTTGCTTTGAGGATGAAAACATAACTCACATTGAAGGCCTTGTTGATCCGCTGCGTGACGTTGAGCTTATTCAACTCGAGCTCATCGTTGCTGATCTCGAAAGCCTCGAAAAAAGAATCCCAAAGATGGGCAAAGAATCTCCAGCGCAAGTCGAGATGGCAAAAAGAGTGATTGAGATTTTTAAGGAAGGAAAACCGGCGCGTTTAGTTGAGATCAAATCCAGCGAAGAAGAAAAAATCCTGAAAGGCCTACAGCTAATCAGCTCTAAGCCGCAGCTCTTTGTATGTAACTTAAAAGAAAGCGAACTCGCCGGAAATAAATATTCCACACAAGTCGAGGAATTTGGCAAAGCTAATGGCTACAAGATACTAAAAATCTGCGCGCAAATCGAAGCGGAAGTTGCTGGACTTGAAAGCGATGCAGAAAAAAAAGAATTCCTCGAATCGGTTGGGCTCAAGGAAACAGGACTTTCGCAGATCATTAGAAACTCCTACGAACTGTTGGAGCTAATCACTTTCTTCACCGTCGGCCCCAAAGAATGTCACGCTTGGACTTTGAAAAAAGGTGGCACCGCACCAAAAGCCGCGGGCGTTATCCATACCGACTTTGAAAAAGGATTCATTCGCGCCGAAACTGTTTCTTACGCAGATTATACAAATTTTGGCGGCGAAGAAGGTGCCAAGAATGCAGGAAAATTAAGACTCGAGGGCAAGGACTATATCGCACAAGACGGAGATGTTTTTCACTTCAGGTTCAATGTATGAGCGACAATAAACTTCATGAAATCATTCGCGTTGATCATGCCGGTGAATTCGGCGCGAAAGTGATTTATGCTGGTCAGATTGCCGCCCTAAAGCTCAAGAAAGATCATAAAACACTGAAGATCGTTGAGCATATGAAGGCGCAAGAAGACGCCCATTTCGATTATTTCGATGAACAACTCAGGAAACAAAAAATCCGCCCGACCGTGATGCAGCCAGTTTGGCGCGTGGGTGGATTTGCTCTTGGATTCATAACCGCCCTACTCGATAAACGCGCGGCGATGGCTTGCACAACCGCAGTGGAGGAAGTGATTGATGAGCATTACCAATCCCAACTCAAATCACTGCAAAATAAAAATGAGGGTGAGCTCAAAGAAAATATCGAAAAATTTCGTAACGAGGAATTAGAACATCGAGACACTGGATATGAAAATCATGCGGCGGATTTAGCATATTTCAAACCCCTCACCTATTTCGTCAAAGCCACAACTAAATTCGCAATCACAATATCAAAAAAGATATAGTTGAGTGGGAATTATATAAATACCAGTTTTCACGAAGAATTTACGAACTTAGTAATCTTGAAGATTCTTAAGAAAAATCCGATCTAAAGCTGTCTAGACTCAAAACAAATATCTTGGTTTATTGATATATTAGAAAATATACGAACATATGAAATACAGCATATATTCGACTTATTACTCACCAAAAGACTCAAGGAGGGATTAAGCAAATCTCATATATCATTATCATCTAGCAGCAGACCAATACCCCATCCACCACTTCACGATACAGCAACATATCAAGCCCTCTATTTAAACCAACAACAAAACCAAATAACTAACTCTTCGGAATAATCTTCTTGATCTCCTCACGCACAATATTCTCAACCACATGTGCCAAATTCTCGTTCAACCATCTTTCTAATTTCGGTTCTAGCAACTGGGCGGTAAGCTCACCAAGTACCGGGCTTTGCGAGAAGCTAGCTATTCCCGAGATCACATTTTGAGCATCGAGCAACCTCTTCACCGATTCCGTGGTTTGCAAAACTGTTTCTTCGCTTAACAAACCAGATTTTTTTGGAATCTGCACTTCTGACGATATCTCCTGCTGAAGTTCTACTGGCTTGGCTTCGAGCAACTCCTTTTCCAGATCAAGATGAAGATTGCTTTGCGGCATCGCTGCGACGATCTCCGCAGCTGAAGTGGTTTGATTATTTTTTTCGGCTTCTTGCTGTTCCTGAAGCTGACGCTCCAAATCAGCCAACTCGAGGTCATGCTGATCTTTTTCTGTCGCCGTCGGTTCTTGTGCTGGTTGCTGCGGCTGCTCCTCTTCTACTTCTTCAACTTCAATCAGTTCTTCTTTAGTTGCTGTATCTTCCTTGGTCGCCACCTCCTCAGCAACAACCTCTTCTACCGCCACCTCTTCTGCTGGTTTTATATCCAACTCCTCTTTCGGTTTCTCTTCACCAACCTCCTCTTTGGTAGTTAGCTCATCGAAATTCAGTTCCTCATTTTTTTCCGGCATATGTTCTGATTTTTCTGGTTCGTTGCTAGGCTCTATTTTTTCTTCGTGATGCTCTTCTGTTGGCTTTGGCTCCTCTTTTTTTTCTTCCGGTTTTTGCTCCGGTTCAATAGAAGATTTGGCCCCCTCTTTAAACATCTCGTCGAAGTTTAACTCGTCATTACCAACCGCCGCATCCGACTTTGGCTCCTCTTTTTTTTCTTCCGGTTTTTGCTCTGGTTCAATAGAAGATTTGGCCTCCTCTTTAAACATCTCGTCGAAGTTTAACTCGTCGCCACTGCTGGCTTGACTAGTCTTAACTGACTCGTCTTTCTTTTGCTCAACCGCTTCCACTTTAAACATCTCATCAAAACTTAGCTCATCACTATTCGATTTTATCTCTTGCTGCGGCGTAGCTGCCACTTCTTCTGTAGCATACGCACCGGCATCATCTTCTGATTCATCAAACCCAACTTCATAATCCTCAATATCCTCTTCCGCTAATTCTCCTTCATATTTTAGAACCGGCTTCTCAGTAACTGGCTGTTGCGGAGCTGGTTTAACCTCGGTCGCAATCTCGGCGCTAAAATCGGCTTCAACTGGTTTTTGTTCTAGTTGATTGGTAACGGCTTCAACAACGGTTAGCTGCTCTTTTTTTAGTGGCGCAACATAGTCAAACTCATTAGTAACATTAGCGATTCTTTTCTCTGGTTTTTGGTCGAACTTTTCCAGCTTCTTCTTGATCGATTCTAGGATAGATTGAGTTTTGTGTTCGGCCATTTTTTAAGAAGATTATTCGCAAGTGACGCGACTTTTTTAATCAGTGAAAAAATAACAACATGAAAAAAATCATGCTTTGGTGCTTTGTTGCCGTACTAGGCGCTGCCTCGCTTGGTGGTATCGCTCTCATTCGCGGTGAAAGAATCTCAGCACTGTGGTTTCTGACCGCCTGCATATGCACCCAGCTTATCGCCTACCGCTTTTATTCTTCCTTCATCGCCGCAAAAATTTTATGCCTCGATGGCAAGCGCCTTACTCCTGCTAAGCGCATCAACGATGGCAAAGATTTTGTACCAACCAATCGTTGGATAGTTTTTGGTCACCATTTTGCCGCCATCGCCGGTCCGGGACCACTTATCGGCCCAACTCTTGCTGCGCAGTTCGGCTATCTTCCCGGAGTTTTGTGGATATTGATTGGCTGCGTGCTCGCAGGCGCGGTGCAGGATATGGTGATTCTGTTTTCATCGCTTAGGCGTAACGGAAAATCCTTAGGACAGATGATCAAGGACGAGATCAGCGATGTGGCTGGCTATGCCGCGCTGATAGGCACTCTAGCTATCATCATCATTCTAATCTCCGTTCTAGCTCTTGTGGTGGTAAAGGCCTTGATGCACAGCCCCTGGGGCTCTTTTACGGTTTTGATGACGATCCCAATCGCCATGTTGATTGGCTATTACCTTTACTACATCCGCCCCGGAGGCGTGCTAGAAGCGAGTCTAGCCGGTATCGTACTTTTTCTACTCGCCGTTTATGGCGGTAAGTTTGTGCATTACGACCCAAGCCTGGCGCCGCTCTTCGACCATAGCGCCAAGTTCTTGGCCTTCGCTATCATGATCTACGGATTCGCTGCGGCAACGCTACCTGTCTGGCTTCTCCTTGCCCCGCGCGACTATCTCTCCTCCTTCCTCAAGCTCGGCACGATCACGTTGCTCGCAATCGCCTTATTCATCTTTCGTCCTCAAATCCAAATGCCGGCACTCACTCAGTTTGTTGACGGGAGTGGCCCGATCTTCTCTGGAAAAATATTTCCATTCCTCTTCATCACAATCGCCTGTGGCGCCATCTCTGGCTTTCACGCCCTCGTCGCTTCTGGCACTACGCCAAAAATCATCTCAGATGAGCGCGATGTGAGACTGGTTGGATATGGTAGTATGCTACTTGAGGGCTGCGTAGCCATAATGGCACTGATCGCCGCCTGCGTACTTGATCCCGGCATCTTCTTCGCCATCAACTCGCCAACGGAAGTCGCGGCATTTCCGGTTGCAGCAGAAGTGATGCAGAATCTCGCAACACAGATGGGCGAGAACACACTTTATGCCCGCACTGGCGGCGCACCTTCGCTTGCGGTTGGAATGGCTAATATTTTTTCCTCCGCTTTCGGCTCACAAACGCTCTCGCTGTGGTATCACTTCGCGATCATGTTTGAGGCAATCTTCATCTTGACGACTCTTGACGCAGGCACGCGCGTGGCGCGGTTTATGTTGGAGGATTTGCTGGCACAGATCAAAATACCAAGGTGTCTGACACTAAAGTGTCAGACACCTTTTCATCTTTGGACGAGTTTTTTGGTGGTGGCGGGTTGGGGATATTTTTTGTATGTGGGAGTAGTGGATCCGAAGGGTGGAGTGAATCTGCTCTGGCCGTTATTTGGCGTGTCGAATCAGATGTTGGCAGGCATCGCACTAACTCTTGCCACCGTCATCATCTATAAAAACAAAGGTTGGAAATCTTGTCTTATCACCGCCCTACCGCTGCTATTCGTCCTTACAGTAACAAGCACCGCCGTCATCGAAAAAGTTTTTTCATCTAACACCAAACTCGCTTTTAACAACCATCTAATCAGCGGTTTGGCACTAAGTTTCTTAGCGATTTTTTGGATTGTGGTGGTGGAGGGAGTAAAAAAAATAACCGCAGAGAAACAGCGCAAATCCTAGCGGTAGCGTCCATAGCAAGATTTTGTTCACGTGGTTCGGCTCGGTTAGAATATTCTCACCAAACTCCTCCACTAGCTCCGCTTTGATCTGCATATCACTTTTTCCTGCAACGATTTTTTGCCTAATATTTTTACGCATCTGAAAGGAAAACTCACTGTCCGAATTCTCGATCACCTGTCCATTACACACCAAGCAACGCACTTCCAAAAACAACTCCATAGCCCGCTGCTCTTGTGCTTCGTCGGTAAGCCTGGCCTCAGGGGAGAGGGCGAGAGCGGAGAAGGAAAGGAGTAATATCGCCACTGTCATCCTGAGCGCAGCGAAAGATC
>VGDN01000062.1 GCA_016869695.1 Alphaproteobacteria bacterium | reverse complement strand
GATGACGACACAACAGTTGATCTACCAGCAAGAGAAAATGTGCTGAATTTGGATTTGAATCAGGTTAATCGAGGTTATAACACGGCGCCGAATACTGATCGTTCAACAACAATGGTTGTGCCTACCACTTCTAACCAGCTTGCCGGAAGAAGTAATGCTAATGATGGGCAGATTGTTTAATTATTCGGATCGTTTTTTTCTTTCTTCGCCAGCTCAAGCAAATCATCAGCACGCAGCAGTTCTAGCTTGTCGGATTTTTTAAATTTTTCTTTCGCATCTTTTGCATATTCGCGGCATTTTTCTTTGTCGCCGATTAGGAAATTAAACTCAGCTAAAGCCAGTAAAGACCTGCCTTCGTCGCCAATACGCGAATAGCCATTGGCTAGTTGTTTGAATAAAAGTGGATTATCTTCTTCGTATTTTTTTGCCTCTTCGAGCTTCTTGATTGCTAGCTTTATCAAGATTTGGTCGTCGGTTTTAAGTGACAAAATCGCCGAGCCGAGCGCAGTTTTTGCTACCCCACCATCTTGTGCTGATAACAGCTTAACCGCTTGGTTGTAGGCCAGAATCGAGTCTTGGATTTTTCCACTTTCAAAAAGCATTTGGCCTTTGAGCTCAACTAAAAATCCATCGTGAGGATTTTGTTTGATGATTTGATCTAGTAACGGCAAGGCCTCATCGAGCCTTCCCTTGCGGAAGTAAGCGATTGATTTGAGGTAAGAATCATTTGAGGTAAGCAAGAAATCTGGATCATCCATAAAGCCTGAGAGCTTGGCCAGTACCCGGTTCATCGGCTTTTGCAGTTTCTGATTTATTTTTTTGTTGGAGAAATTTTTGTCCACAGTGCGTGTTTTGATCAGGTCGATCCGCTTACGGCTTACTGGGTGCGAGAGCATGTACTCATCGATCTGATTTTTGTAGCCGATCATCTCACTTTCAAAAGATTCGAGTAGATCAACCAAGCCATTAGCCGGGTAGTGAAGTTTGTCGAGGAACTGAATCGCGTATTGATCCGCCGCTTCTTCCTGCGTTCGGGTGAACTTCATGTAGAGTCGTTGTGCAGTTTGATTACCGCCAACAATCAGTGCCGAACCCGCGTCTGGCGAGCCCGCAACCACTGCACCAATTCCGAGTAAGTAGCTAAGCAACATCGCATTTTCTGCTTCTTTTACTCCTTCTTCCGAGCGCGCCAAATGTCCGCCGACAATGTGACCAGTTTCGTGCGCAATCACACCAATCAAGGCGTCCGGCGTTTTGTATTTACGAATCAATCCCGTGTTGATGAAGACATTCTGCCCACCGGAAACGAAAGCGTTGATGCTGCCGTCATTGACGATGTAAATCTTGATGTTGTGCGGATCGAGGCCAGCAGCGGTGAAAATCGGATCAGCGAGTTGGTGTAAAAATTTTTCTGTCTCGGCATCGCGGATGAGGGATGGGTCGGCGAGGGCAGTGTTAGCAACTAACCACAACGCCAACAGGAAAAATTTTAGATTTCTACTCGCCAGACTTTTTATTTTTTTTAGTTGCGTGAGTTGCACTTCGTATGATTTTTGATTTTTGGTCATTCATCAAATCTAAAATCAAAAATCAGAAATCAAAAATGTCGTTGAGGGTAGCTCTCGGGCTGATTGCAAGTGTGACTCTTTTTCTACTTACTTTTCTTTTTACCGGTGATTTCAAAGTGCCGCAGAAGGAAGTTGTAATGCTGTTAAACATCGCCAACCAAGTAAATATCTGCCTTCCCGAAGATGACAAAGGTTTCTGATTTTCTAAGAAAGCGCTCACAATCTCTACCTGCGGATGGCCAGCTACAAGGCTCTGCTGCGCTTCCACTGCTCACCGTATGTCCAGATACGCCTCCGCTGCGGTTCTCGCAGAGCCTTGTATCTGGTTCACCACAGCGAGATTGTGAGCGCTTTCTGACTAAGTTGCAGGTTGAGGATGGTCTCGCAGCGAACACGATTGCTTCTTACGGTAAGGATCTCGAACTCTTCACAAAATTTTTGGATGAAAAACAAATCGCTATCGAGCAGGCAACGACGCAGCTTCTTAAAGATTATTTACTCACTCTTCACCAACAAAAACTGAAAGCCGCTTCGGTTGCGCGCAAGATTTCTTGCCTAAAAAATTTTTTTAAATTTCTACAAAACGAGAATGTCATCAAAGCGAATCCGGCCTTGAATTTAGAGACTCCAAAGCGGGAAGCAAAACTGCCAAAATTTCTAACCGAAGAAGAGATTTTGCGAATGTTGAAGGAGGCGGAAGAGGATTCACGACTCGCTTGCATGCTAGAGATTCTTTATGCGGCAGGGTTGCGGGTGAGTGAGTTGGTGTCGCTTCCAACCGCTGCGATTCAGCGCGAGGGCAAGACTTTACGGAATTATTTGTTGGTGAAGGGAAAGGGGGAGAAGGAGCGAATCGCGCCACTCAATAAGCCGGCAATCGTGAAGCTGTTGGAATATTTGAAAACACATAATGGCTCGGCGTGGCTTTTTCCCAGTCATGTGAAGGGTCAACATCTATCTAGGCAGGCTTTTCACAAAATGCTTAAACAGCTGGCGATTAAGGCCTGCATTGATCCCGACCGCGTTCATCCCCACGTCATTCGTCACTCATTTGCTACCCACTTACTTAACAACGGAGTTGATCTGCGCGTGTTGCAGGAGCTGCTCGGTCACAGCGATATTTCGACCACCGAGATCTACACCCACATTCTTGACTCGAAGCTACGGGAGCTGGTGCTCAAGCATCATCCACTGGGGAAGTTGTAAGAACGTTTTTCCAAGATTTTTGCCCGCGGGCAAAAATCTTGCTTAACCACTTGATCCCTTGCCAGTGTTAGTCCCATCGCCAGTAAGTCTTCTCGACAGTTCATTTTAAATTCACGAGTTTTGGCTAAAAACACGTGAATCACTGATTTTTTTCCAACAGATTCACGAGTTTAACAGCAAAATGCGTGAATCTTCAAAATGTCTTCTGATTGATTTTAGCAGATTTTTCTCGCTTACCTCTCCCAAAATTTCCTGCATTGAGGTCACGCCAAATTCTTTAATGCCGCAGGGGATGATGTGTTGGAAGCCTGCCAAATCTGGGCTGATATTGATGGCAATGCCGTGGTAACTCACCCATTTTTTTAGTTTGATGCCGAGTGCGGAGATTTTTTTGTCGCCAGCCCAAATGCCAATCATGCCTTTTTTTAATCCTGCCTTAATGCCGAAATCGGCTAAAATTTTGATCACCCAATTTTCTAGAAACTCGACAAAGCGTGCCACATCTGGCTGCTCAGGTGCAAAGAACTTTCTTAGATCGAGCATTACGTAAATAATTTTCATACCTGGACAGTGGTAAGTGTATTTGCCGCCGCGATTAGTTTTGAAAATCGGGATATCGGTTTTGGCCAGCAAATCCGCATCATTAGCGCTGATGCCGGCGGTGTAAACTGGATGATGCTCCAAGATCCAAATCATCTCTGGCGCCGTGCCGGCGATGATTTCATCCACACGCTTTTGCATGAAACTTATTGCCTCCGCAAAATGCACTGGCTCCTTACTGACGTGCCACTCAACATTATTAATACTCATTTAATCCAAATTTTATGATCGGGAAACTTCGCGGTTTTATTGATTCAATCTCCGACGACAAGTGCGTGATTGACGTTGCTGGCGTTGGTTACGTGGTTTTTTTGTCGCAAAAAACAGCAGGATTTTTACGTCAATTTCCGCGCGAAAAAGAAGTTTCATTAACTATTGAAACCGTTGTCAAAGAAGACGCAATCGAGCTTTACGGATTTGCCTCGGAAGTAGAAAAGATCTGGTTTCTCGAGCTTACAAAAGTTCAAGGCGTCGGCGCAAAAATGGGCCAAAAAATCTTGAGCGCTTTAATGATTGAAGATCTCGCCAAAGCATTAATTTCCTCCGACATTAAAACTTTCTCCCAAATCTCCGGAATCGGCCCGAAGCTTGCCAGCCGCTTGGTGACAGAGTTAAAAGACAGCCCTAAAAAACTCGGAATTGCTGTCTCAACTCCAATTAACACCCAACAAATTTCCGAAAATAAAATCGCCAGCGACGCGCTCTCGGCCTTAGAGAATCTTGGTTACAAAAAGCACGACTGTTTGCGTGTAATTAATTTTCTAATCGAAGAAAATCCAAAAATTACTCTCGAAAATTTGATCACTTCTTCACTTCGCGAACTTAGCAAAAATAAATTTTAATGAAGAACGAAAACCTCGCTCCCATCAAGCAAGAAGAAGACCGCAACGAAAACATCCTGCGCCCGAGTTTTCTTGTAGATTTTTTGGGGCAAGAAAAGCTGAAAGAGAATCTCGAGATCTTCATTCGTGCCGCCAAAAACCGCGGAGATGTTTTGGATCATGCTTTGTTTTATGGCCCGCCAGGGCTTGGTAAGACTACGCTCGCGCAGATTATCGCTCATGAAATGGGTGTCGGATTTAAAGGAACGGCGGGGCCGGTGATTAGTAAATCCGGCGATTTAGCGGCGATTTTAACTAACTTACAGCAGGGTGACGTGCTCTTCATTGATGAGATTCACCGCCTCAACAAAAACGTCGAGGAAGTGCTCTACGCCGCGATGGAGGACTTCAAGCTCGATATCATTATCGGCGAAGGTCCGGCAGCGCGAGCGATTAAAATTGATTTGCCGAAATTCACTTTAGTTGGCGCGACGACGCGAATCGGATTGGTCGCCAATCCACTCAAAGACCGCTTCGGAATTCCACTGCGTTTGAACTTTTATTCTGATTTGGAGCTCCAACAAATCGTGCTGCGCGACGCGAAAATTTTAGGAATTGAAATCGAAAAAGACGCCGCTCTCGAAATCGCCAAAAGATCACGCGGAACCCCGCGAATCGCGATTCGATTGCTCAAACGCGTTCGCGATTTTGCTTCCGCAGAAAATGAAAAATTAGTCACCAAAAAAATCGCCGACACCTCGCTTCGTCGCCTAGAAATTGATTCAATCGGCCTCGATTCTTCCGACTACCGCTACCTCAAATTCATCGCCGAAAATTATCGCGGCGGACCAGTTGGAATCGACACAATCGCTTCAGCAATTTCGGAAGAGAAAGATTCCGTCGAAGACACAATCGAGCCATTTTTGATTCAGCGCGGCTTTGTTGAAAAAACCCCACGAGGTCGGGTGTTGACAGAAATTGCTTGGAAACATCTGGGGTTATTTCAATAAGTGATTGTTAATTGAAATAAATTCAGAAAGTTAAGTCCTTATTTCAATCCATCCAATTCCAAATGCCATCTGATCTCCCAGAAAATCAACGCCAAACCGGAGTTTACCAAAAACTTGGTGAGTTGGAATTTTTTCTTCCTTTTCCTTTGCCGCCGAAAAATCCGGCTTTCGATTTTGATGTAGAGTTAATCGAGCTTTATGGAGAAGCGATGCAAGCCTTGGGGGCTTTAAATGAGATGTCTGATCGCGTGCCGAGTGTTGAGCGTTTTGTGAAAGTCTATTGTTTGAAGGAAGCGCTGCTTTCTTCGGCGATTGAAGGAATTCACACCACAATGCTTGATGTGTTCACCAACGAAGTTTCCGCTAATCAAACCATCTCCAAACAAAGCAAACAAACCCAGTTGGTTTTGAATTATGGTAGGGCTCTAGAGGCTGCGCTTGATTTGGTGCAAAAGCAGAATTTTCCAATTGTTTCGCGAGTTATTTTGTCAGCGCACAAAACTTTGATGAGCGGAGGAGGCGGCGAGAAGGCAAGTCCCGGACAATATCGCAAACAACAAGTAAAGGTCGGAAAACTTACCCCGCCGCCAGCAAATAAAGTCGCAGGATTAATTTCTGATTTAGAAAAATTTATTAATAACGACAACTCACTTCCCGCCTTAATTAAAGCGGGTTTAGCGCATGTGCAGTTTGAAACGATTCACCCTTTTTTAGATGGTAATGGCCGTATCGGTCGGCTGCTGATTGTTTTGATGTTGGTTCAAGAAAAAGTGATCCACGCGCCAATTATTTACCCATCAACTTACTTCAAAAAACATCGTGCCAAATATTACGAGAAGCTAGATTCGGTGCGTAGCAAAGGTGATTTTGAGGGTTGGATTAAATTTTATCTCGAGGCCATCAAGGAAAGCGGGATTGACGCCTGCAAACGGGCGCAAGCAATTGAAAAATTAGAAAAACAGCTAAGCAAAAAAATCACTAGTTCCAAAAATTTTAGCTTACCAGAAACCCAGGCAAATCAAGCCTTGGCAGCGTTATTTCAATTTCCGGTTATCAGCATTACTGAACTGCAAAATGCACTTAATGTCAGCTACAACACCGCCAATTCAATCATCCAAAAACTAATCAAGCTCGAGATTCTCAAGCTCGAAACCAAGCAAAAAAGAAATAAGCTTTTTAGGTTTGATGGATATCTAGATCTGCTCGAGAAATAATTTAGAGTATATTTATACCTTACAAAATAGGAGGTAAAATCGTGAAAGCGCTGGAAAAAATAT
>VGDN01000061.1 GCA_016869695.1 Alphaproteobacteria bacterium | reverse complement strand
CTTCGAAGAGTTGCATCTAAAAGAGGTCGTATCCTTAACGGTTCCGGACAATGAATCTTCGCAAAATGTAATGAAAAAAATCGGAATGATTCGTGACGAAAACGGCGATTTCTTTCATCCAAAATTACCAAGAGATCACAAATTTTCTCTGCATGTTTTGTATAGAAAATTGGCCCCCTGATTGCTGATTGTTGGATTTAAACTTATTTTAGGATTCACGCGTTTTGGCCATTAACTAGTGAATCATTCATTTTCTTCTAACAGATTCACGAGTTAATAGCCAAAACGCGTGAATTTAAACCTAGAAATTAAGCAAAATAAAATTGCCATCAAGTCTTTGTTGTAGCGGGTTTGTTGAGGGTGGTTGAGATTTTGTGCCTAGGCGCAAAATCTTGGAATTTGTCTAGAGTTTTGATGTTTGATGCAGCCAATTGACACACAAAAGACATTTGTTACCGTACCGCTCCAATTCTGATTCCGCGACCAACTTCCAATCAAAAAAATGACAAACTTAACTAGATTTAGAGAGCTGGGTCTTTCTGAAATGATGCTAAATTCTCTTCACAAGAAAGGTTTTGAGGAGCCCACTCCCATTCAGGCCAAGACGATTCCGTTCCTGCTACAAAACAAAAAAGATTTAATCGGCAAAGCGCAGACCGGTACGGGCAAAACCGCAGCCTTTGGCATTCCGCTCATAGAGAATATTATGCCGGAATCAAAGAAGGTTCAGGCGATTATTTTGGCGCCGACACGTGAGTTGGCGATCCAGGTGACAGAAGAGCTTAGCTCCTTTGCAGAAGAGCAAAAAACCAGAATCATTGCAGTTTATGGCGGTCAGCCGATCGAGCGCCAGATATCTCGTCTACAGCGCGGAGTCGACATTGTAGTCGGCACCCCGGGCAGAATTTTGGATCATTTGGAGCGTCGCACCCTCGACCTCTCGCAGGTGAAATATGTCGTGCTCGATGAGGCAGATGAGATGTTAAATATGGGATTCATTGACGATATCGAATCAATCTTGAAAGCAGCGCCTAAGGGGCGTCGTACCGTTTTGTTTTCGGCGACAATGCCGCATCACATCGAGCGCCTAGCTAAGAATTACATGACGGATTACGAAGTGATCTCGGTCGCTTCAGAGCAGATTAGTCGCGACAATATTGAGCAGATTTATTTCGAAGTGGCGCAGGCTGACAAGTTCGAAGCGCTTTTCCGCATCATTGATGTTGAGGAAAGTTTTTACGGAATGGTCTTTTGTCGTACTAAAGTAGATGCCGATGAAATCGCGCACAAGCTTGCCAATCGTGGTTGCAGAGCGGAGGCGATTCACGGTGATTTGTCGCAAGGTCAGCGCGAAAAAGTTTTACAAAAATTCCGCGATCGTCGCATCACTATATTGGTTGCAACTGACGTGGCGGCACGCGGCATCGATGTCGAAGACCTAACTCACGTCATCAATTTTTCCCTGCCGCAAGATCCAGAAAGTTATGTTCACCGCATTGGCCGCACCGGTCGTGCCGGCAAGAGCGGTACGGCAATCACGCTGATCACGCCTTCAGAATATCGTAAACTGGTTTCGATTCAGCGCATCGCCAACACCAAAATCACTAAGCAAAAAGTTCCGGGTGTGGCGGAGGTGATCGACAGCAAGAAGCAGCGCATTAAGAGCGAGCTTTCCGAAATTATTTCCGGTGAAAATTTTGCCGATTTAGAGCTGATTGCTGAAGAGATTTTGCAAGAAAATCCAGATGCCAAAAAAGCGCTTGCTGCCTTGCTTAAAATGGCTTTCAAAGATGAGTTAAACGAAAGTAATTACAGCGAAATCCACGACCTCTCTTCTTACAAAAAGAACAAGGATTTTTATTACGACGATCGTGGAATGTCGGGCTACCGTCCGATTGGCGGGCAAGAAAAAAGAAGTTATGTTGACCGCAAAGGAACTGCGCGCCTATTCATCGCCAAGGGCAGAAATGACACGATGGATCCACGTAAGTTGGTTGATTTCATCCAGTCCGAAACCGGTGTGGATCAACGTCGCATCGATGATGTGAAGATTTTTGACAGCTTCTCTTTCTTTGCCGTTCCCTTCGAAGATGCCGAAAAAGTTCTGCATATTTTTCAGCAACGCTCTGGTGGTAAGAAGTCACTAGTTTCTAGGGCAAAGAAGAAGTAGGCGCTAGAGTCATAAGGCGTAAGTTGCTCTGAGTTTGTCGAAGAGTGACGAGCGTTGGAGAATAACAATTGTCACGCTTCGACAAGTTCAGCGCGACTTACTTCCTATCCTCTTTTCCTTTGCACCAAAAATCGAGTTGAAGCGAGTGGCCTAGATAGCGAGAGCGTGGTGACTCTAATGATGGATTTGGGTTCAAAAACAGCTACGCAAATCACCATCACATATATTCTCAATAACGTGAAGTCTCACCCCGATTTAATTCTAAATCCCCTCGGATCGAAAAATTTTTTGAACTTGTCCTTCATGCCATCAAACTCTTTTGCTTCGGGTAGCGCGTCTTTGCGCTTGGTGATTACTGGCCATTGCTTGGCATATTTGCGGTTGATTTCGACCCACTGCGCTAACTCTGGCGATTCGGGCGAGATCGCTTCCGCCGGGCATTCCGGCACGCAAACGCCGCAATCGATGCAAGCGTCCGGATCAATCACTAGCATATTTTCGCCTTCGTAAAAACAATCGACGGGACAGACGGTTACGCAGTCGGTGTATTTGCAGCGCACGCAATTGTCGGTGACGACGTAAGTCATAAGTTAAAAGTTTTTGCCAATCGTAACATATGAGAAACTACGCAAACAAGCTGGAAGAGACCGTGTTAAACACGCGCGAGCTTAATGTTTCCTTCGAATTCTTTCCGCCAAAAACTGATGAGATGGAGGTGAAGTTGTGGGAGTCGATTTCGCGATTGAAGAATCTCAAACCAAGTTTTGTTTCAGTTACTTATGGTGCCGGCGGATCAACGCGTGAGCGCACTCACCACACTATCAAACGGATTATCGAAGAGACTGATTTAAAGCCGGCGTCGCACCTGACTTGTATTGCGGCATCGAAAGAGGAGATCCACGAAATCCTGCGCAACTACTGGAATCTTGGCGTGCGGCACATCGTGGCGTTGCGTGGCGACATGCCGGCTTCGAGTCCGAATTACCAGCTTCATCCTCATGGTTATCAGCACGCAAATGAGTTGGTGGCGTGCATTAATAAGATTGCGGATTTTGAGATTTCGGTGGCCGGTTATCCAGAAAAACATCCGGAGGCAAAAAGTTTTTCTGAAGATATAGACCATCTCAAACGCAAGGTGGATGCGGGTGCGAGCAGGGTAATCACTCAGTTTTTCTTCGATGCTGATACGTATTTTTTCTTCGTTGAGAGATGTCGGAAGGCAGGAATCAATGTGCCGATCGTACCAGGAATTTTGCCGGTTACCAATGTTAAACAGGCGAAGCATTTTGCCAAAATGTGTGGCGCAAAAATTCCG
This sequence comes from Alphaproteobacteria bacterium, assembly GCA_016869695.1. Classification (GTDB taxonomy): domain Bacteria; phylum Pseudomonadota; class Alphaproteobacteria; order Rickettsiales; family UBA1997; genus UBA2645. The sequence continues at coordinate 3,084 of VGDN01000061.1, read as the reverse complement.
CAATGGATGGAGCAGATTTTTGATGGGCTGGATGATAGGCAGGAAACGCGCCAGCTGGTAGCGGGAATTGTGGCAACGGAGTTGTGCAGGATTTTGCACAATGAAGGGGTGAATGATTTTCACTTTTACACGCTAAACCGGGCTGATCTTACTACAGCGATTTGTCACGTGTTGGGAGTGAGGGGGAATTAAGAATTAGGAATTCGTAATTTCATCACTTCATATTCCCGCGGTTTGAAGAGCTGGTAGTGCCACCATTCTTTGGAGTAGAAATCGAAGCCGGCTCCGGTCATTAGGCCAAGTAAAAGTAGGCGATTTCTTTGTGCTTCGACGGAAATTTTTTTGCAGTTGTGGAAGGCGAGATCGGAAAATTCGTCAAAGTCAGAGCCCATATCAAGCTCCCTTCCCTTTAGGTCTGTTAGCGTTAAATCAATAGCGACACCGCGACAATGCGGGATTGCGCCGGTTTGTGGATTGGAGATGAAATCGCCTGGGAACTTATCATACAGGTATTGCTGCACCTCAATTGGCCTAAATCCGTCAAAAATTTTCAGCTTCAGTCCCAAATTTTTCGCTGACTTTATTGTTTGTTGCAGTCCAGGAATCATGGCTTCGTGCAAGTAGCAAATGGGGCGAGAGTAGAGTGCATGACCGCAGACATTGTTTGAAGTCGCGTAACGTAAATCGAGGATTACGTCAAAATTTTTTGGGGAGATTTCGACCAACATTTAAAACGGTTTTAAAATTACCAAACTCACGATCCCAATTACCAACAGCATAGGTAACTCATTGATGATTCGGTAAAATTTCTCGCTGTGCTTGTTTTGGCATTTTGCAAAATCTTTACGCCAGCGCGACAGCAGATGGTGGTAGAAGGTGAGGATGGCAACAAGAGTGAGTTTGATGTGTAGCCATGTGAACTCAAAACCAATCTCGGAGGTGAGATAAAATCCAAAAATAAAAACCAAAATCATCGCTGGATTCATGATGTAGTGCAGCAGCTTTCTCTCCATTACTTGGAAGATTTTATCAGTTTCAGATCCGGCCGCAACTTGGCTGTGATAAACGAAAATTCGCGGTAAATATAAGAGCCCGGCAAGCCAGGAAATCACTGCCACGATGTGCAGAATCTTTACCACATCATAAAGCTCAATTCCTTCCATAATTCAGTGCTCAGTGTTCAGTGCCCAGTACTTTTCACACCCGTCATTGCGAGCGTAGCGAAGCAATCCATCCCTAATTGCGGATAAGTGGATTGCTTCGCTATGCTCGCAATGACGTAAAAGAAAGATACTGAGTACCGGGTACTAAAATATTGATTAAGTTGCGACGGCTTTTACGGTGCCACGCCTTCCCAAACTTGATTAAACAATGAAGCTCCTTCCTTGCAACAGCAATCCTTCCCTGGCGCGCGACATTGCAAATCACCTTGGTTTGCAGTTGGTTGATGCTGAAATCAAACGCTTTGCCGACATGGAGGTGTTTGTTGAGATTAAGGAAAATGTACGTGGCGAAGATATTTTTGTGCTGCAATCAACATCCTTTCCGGCCAATGACAACATCATGGAATTGCTGATCACCATTGATGCATTGCGTCGTGCTTCCGCCAAAAGAATCACCGCCGTCATTCCATATTTCGGCTATGCCAGACAAGACCGCAAAGCTGCGCCGCGTACGCCAATTTCCGCGAAGTTAGTGGCGAATCTGATTACCTCCGCTGGTGCGGATCGTGTGCTGACAATCGATTTACATGCTGGGCAGATTCAAGGTTTCTTCGACATCCCGCTCGACAATCTTTACGCCGCGCCGGTTTTTGTACGCGACATCAAGAAAGATTTTGATCTGAAAAATTTAGTCGTTGTCTCGCCAGATGTTGGTGGACTTGTACGCGCACGGGCAATCGCTAGCAAGATTGGTGCTGAGTTGGCGATTGTCGACAAGCGTCGTCCCCGCGCCGGAGTGAGCGAGGTAATGAATATTATTGGTGAGGTCGACAGCAAAAACTGTATCATTGTTGATGATATGGTCGATTCGGGTGGAACTTTGTGTAATGCTGCTGAAGCCCTGCTAGTCAAGGGCGCTGCTTCAGTTTCTGCTTACATCACCCACGGTATTTTATCCGGAAAGGCGTCGGAAAGAATTGCTAATTCGAAGCTGAAAAACTTGGTGATTACTAACTCTATTGAGCCTTCTGCCGCAACACTCTCCACCAAAAACATCAAAATTATAAACATCGCCGACCTGCTAGGCGAGGCCATCCGCAACATTTCGCAGGAGAAGTCGGTTTCAACCTTGTTTGATTAGAAATGAATCGGGACGTAAAAATTATTTTATCGGGAATCGGTTTGGCTTTAGGCGCAACACTCTTTGCCGTTCTTGCTGCCAACCTGCTTTACCACCCAAAAAAATGCTCAAACGTGGCTTTGAAATTGAAATTTCCGCCGATGGCAAGCCGATAAAAAGAGAGGAGAAGGTGGTTGATCTAGCTTCGCTAATGAAGCTTGCCGACATTGATCGTGGCGCAAAAATTTTTAAGAAATGCGCAACTTGTCACACTGCGGGCAAGGGTGAAGCGGCCAAGATCGGTCCAAATCTTTTTGGCATTGTGGGCAGGGCACGTGCCACCACTTCTTTTACTTACTCCGATGCGATGAAAGCGAAGGGCGGTGCTTGGGATCAAGAGTCGATTAATCAGTTCATCACTAAGCCCAAAGATTTCGTGCCAGGAACCAAAATGGCCTTTCCTGGTTTGAAGAAGCCGCAAGACAGAGCGGATGTGATTCTGTTTTTAGAAAAACAAAAATGACGGAACTTTTTGGAATAATTTTAGCTGCCACTTTCGGCGCGATTTTTGGTTCTTACGCAACACTTTTTGCTTACCGCTTACCGCGTGATGAGTCGTGTTTCGGCAGATATTTTGGGCAGAAGTCAAGTTGCCCATCTTGCGGCGCAACCATTCGCACCCGTGACCTCATCCCGCTAATCAACTGGTTGGTCACGCTTGGTCGCTGTAGCAAATGTCAGCACAAAATACCTCGCATCCATTTGTTTGTAGAGCTTGTGACCACAGCGCTTTTTGTTTTG
>VGDN01000060.1 GCA_016869695.1 Alphaproteobacteria bacterium | reverse complement strand
AAACTATACTCGAAAAAGCAGGTGAAAAAGCTTTCGTAATCGGAGAACTCGCATGAACAACCAGACCTCCGTCCATCTACAAAACTTTCCTGACCTCTCTTTTTTGCCTGACGAGAAGGAGCTAGTGGCCGATATGGATCTCGTGCGCGCCGCGTGTTCCGTGGCTTTGTCGCTGCGCGATCACAAGAATCTGCGAGTGCGCTTGCCACTAAAATCACTAACCATCATCGGTAAAAATTCGGCGCGAATTTTGCCATTTACAGAAATCATCGCTGATGAAATCAATGTGAAAGAAGTGCTGGTGAAAGAGGACATCACTGAGCTCGCCGAGCTTAAGTTGCAGATCAACTTCAAAAAAATCGGGGCAAAATTTGGGGCAAAAATCAAAGAGATTACTAGCGCCGCCAAGTCCGGTGCTTGGCAAAAAATTTCTGACAAAGAGATCGAGATTGCTGGTGTGAGGCTGGTCGATGATGAGTTTGAGATCAAACTTACCGCTAAAAATCACGACGAAAAGAAATCTGCAATCATGGCACTTTCAACCAATGATTATCTGGTTTCGCTCGATGTTGAGGTAACTAAAGATTTGGAAGATGAGGGCATCGCTCGCGACATCGTTCGCGCTGTGCAGCAGAATCGTAAAGACGCCAATCTTGATATTTCTGACCGTATTAATCTTAAGCTTAACTCAACAAATCCGAGAGTTATCGAGGTTGCCAAAAGTTTTTCTACTTACATTCAGACGCAGGTTTTGGCGCAAGATTTGCACTGCAGTGCACCAGAGTTTTCCTTTAGCAACAAGCTTGATTACGGGGACTTAGATGTCGCATTCGCTCGAGTTTCTTAAAAAAATAATCGTTCCGCAGCTTCATTTCGAAGGCGTGCGACAGGATGAAAAATTCGTCAAACTCTTCGCCGGCCTTTACCACATCGAGCTTTTAAAAGACGGTCTCGATCTAATCTTAACCAAACTCAAACAAAAACAGCTCCACTTCGACATCCAGATTATCAAAGGCTGGGACACTAATGTCGGCTGCTTCCTCACTAACAAAATAATACTACGTGAACTTAGTCACAATATCCTCGCCCATGAGATGGCGCACGCTCTTACGTCAGTCAGTGGTATAAATCTAGGCGAAGAATTTCTACAATGCGTTGGTTACGACATGAAGGGTCGCGAGCCAGAAATCATCACGTTGCGCGCTGAGGTAAAGCGCCTGATGGTCGATGCTTTGAGCAGTTACCCACCACAACAATTCCTCGACGAAATTTTCGCACGCTACTTCGAATTGCTCAGCATTTCACGTAATGTCATTTCTAATGGGGACTTCACCACCACTGACGTCATGGGTTTTTTCATCAACATCACCAACTTCATCAAAAAAATTTTTAACCCACAAATTCGTAAAAAAATTGATCCGCAAATCGCACAACTAACCAACAAAATTGAGCTACCATCGCCACGGCAAAGCTTTCGGGACAAAATCAGTGCACAAAAACAATCATCTTGGGGAAATAGGGCGGGATCAAATGGGATGTGGTCGAATAGTTGGAGGAAAAATATTAAGTGATGTAAGCACCTGCAACAAGAAGGAGTCCTAGTCCTTCACCATTACTCCACCTAATCGAGCTGCAAATACTGTAAATGTAAGTTCTGACACGTTTACAGATCATTTGTTTGGTAGCGGAGGAGGGAATCGAACCCCCGACACACGGATTATGATCCCGCTGCTCTACCAACTGAGCTACTCCGCCAAGGCAAGGCGCGGCATCATTGAAACGAATTTTAATTTCTCAAGTTTGCGAGTCTCTGTAGCAAGAATCTCTGATTTTACGAATTTGGGATAAAATTTTCCCTCATCTCAAAAGTTGTAATTTTTCTACCTTCTTTATTTGATCACGAAGCTGCGCAGCTCTCTCAAAATCTAGGTCAGCGGCGGCGCGCAGCATTTCTTTTTTGAGCTTTTCAAGGTCGCCCTTCGACAAGCTCATGGTAACTTCATCCACGTCTTTCTTCTTACTGTATAGATTCTCCAATGCTGACCCAAGCGGCTTACTCGTTGTCTTTGGAGTGATTCCATGTTTCTCGTTGTAAGCGGTTTGTATTTTTCTTCTGCGCCCCGTTTCGCTCAAAGCGGCAGTAATCGAGCGCGTTTCCTTGTCAGCGTAGAGCAGTACTTTGCTTTCCACATTACGTGCGGCGCGGCCAATCGTCTGAATCAAAGAAGTCTCGTTACGCAAGAATCCTTCCTTGTCCGCATCCAAAATCGCCACTAGCGCACATTCAGGAATATCTAGTCCTTCGCGCAGCAAATTTACTCCTACCAAACAGTCATACTTTCCCAAGCGCAGATTTTGGATTATTTCGACGCGATCAAGCGTATCAACGTCGGAGTGCATGTAGACGACGCTAATGCCATTGTCGTTTAAGTAATCCGCCAAATCCTCAGCCATCTTTTTTGTTAGCGTCGTCACCAAACTACGAAAGCCGCAAGACGTGACAGCACGCACCTCTGCAAGCAAATCAACAACCTGATTTTTTGCCGGCCGGATTTTACAAAGTGGATCGAGTAAGCCGGTCGGTCTAATGATTTGCTCAACAAATTCACCGCCGGATTTTTCGAGCTCATACTTAGCAGGAGTAGCGGAGACATAGATTGTCTGCGGCTTAAAATCTTCCCATTCTGCAAATTTTAGCGGGCGATTGTCGCTCGCTGAAGGCAAACGAAAACCATGCTCAACCAGCGCCAGCTTGCGCGCCGCATCACCTTTAAACATCCCATCAATCTGTGGCACGGAGACGTGACTTTCGTCAACAAACAGTAATGCATCTTTCGGCAAGTACTCAAACAAAGTCGGCGGCGGTGCGCCAGCTGGACGGCCAGTTAAGTAACGTGAGTAGTTCTCGATGCCTTTGCAGGAGCCGGTCGCTACCATCATCTCAAGATCGTAGGTCGTGCGTTGATTCAGGCGCTGCGCCTCAAGATTCTTTCCCTGCGCTTCCAATTCTTTGACGCGAATCACTAAATCCTTTTTGATCTGATCGATGCAACCACGCAGCGTCTCGACGGGAGTTACGTAATGCGAAGATGGGTAAAGCGCGATTGCATCAAGCTTACCAAAAAGCTCACCGGTAAGCGGGTCGAACTCAGTAATCTCTTCGATCTCATCACCAAACATCGAGATGCGCCAGGCACGTTCATCTTCGTGCGATGGAAAAATATCTATGACATCTCCAGCAACGCGAAACTTACAACGCTCAAATGCCACGTCATTTCGTTCATACTGCAAATCAACCAAGCGTAGGAGAATTTTTTGACGATTAATCTCTTCACCAACTTTCAGGCGCAACACCATCTGTCCATAAAATTCCGGCGAACCAATGCCATAAATGCAAGAAACGGAGGCGATGACAATACTGTCTCTACGTTCAAACAGGGCGCGGGTTGCGGCATGACGCAAGCGATCGATTTGTTCGTTGATCGCCGAATCTTTTTCGATGTAGGTATCGGTCTTGGCGATGTAAGCCTCGGGCTGGTAGTAGTCATAAAAGGACACGAAATAACCAACCTCATTTTCCGGAAAAAATTCTCTCATCTCACCATAGAGCTGCGCCGCAAGCGTTTTGTTGTGCACCATGATTAGCGCCGGCCGCTGCGTTTTTTCGATGATATTGGCCATCGTAAAAGTTTTTCCTGAGCCAGTAATGCCGAGTAATACCTGATTTTTTTTATTCTCTTCAAGACCGCGAATCAGCTTTGCGATTGCCTGCGGCTGGTCACCAGCAGGAATAAAGGGAGAATGGAGACGAAATTGGAAAGACAAGAAATTTTTGATTTTGGATTTTGGCAGTGTCGCAACACCGCTTTTGCAAAGAAATTTTTTTGGCTCGAAAGCTGCGAAGCAGCACAAAATAAAAGGAGAGCATCAAGACAGATTGCTTCACTAGTTTCAACTCAACAACTCATGCAGCGAAGCCGCAAATAAAAGATTTGAGTACATACGTGCGCACCACGACAGGCGAGAACGACAAAAATTTCTAAGCAAAAGGTAGGTTTTGCGTAAGTCCTGCAGATATTAGGTACTGTTGGTTATTTATTTAAGTACCGAACCCCAGTCATGCTCAAGGATTGACCATGACTATATTATTCTCGAGCTACAACTTCTAGGAGCGAAGCAATATAAAACTGTTAGAGCCTGTCTAGAGCATTGACCATTTTCTGTTTTTAATCCGTGAGATTGATTTTCAAATGTGTAGGTGATAACTTTTCTCCAATGCCAAATATCTTGGCAAAATTATTTCTCGACTTTCCGTGATTTTCTCTTCTTACAAAAAGCTTCATGTCGCTGCCTTTACCGCCGCTGCCTTGGTGCATGGTGGTATTACCGCTTGGTCTTTGATGCCGTCCGATCCAGTTGTCTTAAACAAGCAAGCAATTCAGGTAAGTTTTGTCGCTCCATCTTCTGACGAAGCAAAAAGTGAAAAAATTTTTTACAAAGACTTAACGCAAAAATCCGCGCTTAAGCAGGAGAAAGAATCTGAAAAGAAACTAAGCCAAAAAACTTCTGGCCACGAAGATCCAAATGCGACCGCAATTGTTGCTGCAGAAAGCGAGCCGGTATTTGACGCCGAATATCTTAATAACCCCGCTCCAAGCTATCCAGCCGCCGCAAGACAAGGTGGCACTCAGGGAAAGGTTTTGCTTTCAGTTGTAGTTAAAACTGACGGCACTCCCGCCTTGGTCGAAGTTTCACACTCCAGCGGCTCCAGAGATTTAGATGAGGCGGCGCTCGTCGCTGTGAGACAGTGGAAGTTTATTCCGGCACGCAGCCATGGCCAATTCGTGCAGGCCTCCGTCATCGTTCCTGTCGAATTCAAGATTATCTAAATGGATTTTATTCACGTCTTCACCCAAGGAAATTCTGTGCTCATTGCAGTATTTCTTCTGCTTCTCCTCATGTCTTTCGCCAGTTGGTACATCATCTTCTGGAAAGGTTTTTTGCTGCGTTACGAATATTTGGCTTACAAGAAATTTTACTCAAAACATGTCTTAATCCAGAACTGGCCTGCTCGCGAGAAACTCAAGGCAGCTGATGGTGCGGTGAATTTCTTGATCACCGAAGTAAAAAATCTGGAAAAAATCCTGCCGCAATATGCAAGCCACGAGGCCAAAAAAGAAATCCTCACCATGCATTTGCTACAGGTCTTAGACGGGGTCCGCTCCTCGCTTGACAAGGGTTTAACTATTCTCGCCTCAATCGGCTCTTCCGCTCCTTTTATCGGATTATTCGGAACCGTCTGGGGAATTTACAACGCTCTACAAAACATCTCCGCCCAAGGCAGTGCCGGCCTCACAACTGTCGCCGGACCGATGGGTGAGGCTTTGGTTGCAACTGCAATCGGCCTATTCGCCGCAATTCCGGCGGTGCTGGCTTACAACACCTTCGTTCGTCTCAATCGCCTCCTTGTCCAGAATCTGCGCCACGTCGCCGAGCAGCTCACTGTCTATTTGTCGAACGATGCAAACTAGTTTCGAGCGCGAAGAGCTGCAGGCACCGCTGTCGGAAATAAACATGACTCCGCTGGTGGATGTGATGCTGGTACTGCTAGTGATTTTCCTGGTAACAGCACCGATGTTAAACAGCGCAATCAAACTCGATTTGCCCAAAGAAACCGCAGCACAAATCAGCGACGACAAAACTATCACCATCTCCATCAACCGCGCCGGAGAATATTTTTTGAATGACGAAAAAATCTCGGTGACACAGCTCGACAATAAGCTCCAACTGCTCGCACAAGAAAATCCTAAACAACAAATTCACCTGCGTGCCGATGCTGATGTCGGTTACGGAAAAGTTAGCCATCTGCTTGCAACCTTACAGCGCGTTGGCTTGTCAAATATTGGCTTCGTAACAGAACCGAAGTAACAGGACTCACACAAACTTCAACAACATGAAAAACAGCAAAGCTCTAGCGTCATTTCTTTCTCTTGCTCTTCTCATCAGCCAGGCGCAGGCAAAAGAGGTCAATTCCAAAACAACAACTCTGCCTAGCGTTGTGGTTACTGCCTCTACAAAAAATAGCGGTTACAAAAGTGAAGCGAGTCGTAGCTCGCTGCGCACCAACACGCCATTGCTTGATACTCCGCAAGCAATCTCGGTGGTAACGCAAGACCAAATCCGCGACCAAAATATCACCAAAATGGAAGAGGCGGCGCGTTATGTTCCGGGGGTGAATGTGCAGATGGGTGAAGGGCATCGCGACCAGGTGACTATTCGTGGCATGACCAATAGCACTGTCGGCACAACTTCCAACTTTTTCATCGATGGCACGCGTGACGATGCCGAGTATATTCGTGATTTTTACAACATCGAAAATATCGAATTCTTGAAAGGACCAAACGCCATGGCCTTTGGTCGCGGCAGTCCTGGCGGTGTCATTAATCGCGTTTCCAAGAGGGCTGATGGCACTAAGAAGCGCCGTCTAATTTTGTCCGGAGGATCATTTGAAGATCGTCGCGCCGAAGCGGATTTGGGCGATCGCGTGAATGAAAAATTTTCGTTACGTTTCAATTCGATGTATCAGAAATCCAGTTCCTACCGCGACTTTACTGGCTTTGAGAAGCATGGCTTCAACCCAACTGCAAATATCAATTTGGGCGAAGACACCAAACTACTAGTTGGCTACGAGCATTTTGAAGATGCGCGCTCGATTGATCGTGGTATCCCTTCACAAAATGGTGCGCC
>VGDN01000059.1 GCA_016869695.1 Alphaproteobacteria bacterium | reverse complement strand
GGGGGCTCCTGCTCCACTCCTATCGGCGTTCATGCCGTAGTTCGGGATGAAAAATTAGAACTAAAAACAATCCTCCTGAGCCATGATGGTCAGGAAATTTTTGAGACTAGCTCATGTGGAAAAGCAAATTTGGAAGAAGCTGGTAGTCTAGGAATGGCGGTTGCTTGTAAGGTTAAAGAAGAAGCAAATCAACTACTTAACACCCTGCTGATTTCGTCTCGGTGAGAATATTTCTTTGGATCGCGCGGTAAAAATTTTTGCAGAAAAAATCCGCTAAGCTTCAGTCCATTTAGCAGGTGCTCATTCTCCAATTCCCCCTCCATTTCTAATAAAAACTTCGGCAGCTTTAACAGCTTGTGTTGGTAAGGCTTGCCCGCAGTAAAGCAGACAGCCTGCGCAGATTTCGGCGAGACGAAAGCAAGGTCAGTCGTAGCACTAGTTACCACGCAAGAAGAGAGATCAATTCCATAACCAAGCTCTCTAAGCATCGCGAGTTCGAGCTTGATGTAATCCGCAACCACGAATTTCTTTTTGAACCCAAGTCCGTCGTTAGAATTGCCGCGATCTCGCGCTAAACCAGGATTCTGCTGGCTTGGATCGAGAACCGCACCGACTGCGTATCTTCCATACGCTGAGGAGCGGAAGCGCAGAGCCAAGTCAGCAGAATCCTGGTTTAGGTAGCGAGAGCGTGGTGATTCTAACGACGGATTTGGGTTGAATTCTTCGGCAGAATTTTTTTGTAAAAAATCGAGCAGCTCAACAAAAAAAACTTGGTGAGTTTCTCGCTCTAAGAATAGCTCGTCGAGCATTGAGAATAGTGAAGCGAAGCAGTTTAGACGAATATGGTCAAAAAGAATCTTAGCACAAAAAGAGTTGAGTAAATTCACCGAAAAAAAACCACCAAGATTTTCTTCTAGGCGTGAACGAAATTCGAAAGAGACAAAATTTCCTACTTGATAGATGGCGCTTACTTTCCTTGATTTTCCTTGGCGCACAAAACCTCGATAAATTCCGTGTTCACGCGAAAAAATTTTCACCACCAAGGAATCTTCACCGTATTTTTTTGTGCTGATGATTATTCCTTCGTCACTAAATCTCATGCTTCAGAAAGTTGTAAGCGGTTATCAAATCAGGAAATATGCGCTTTCCTGGTAGTTGGTTACGAAACCAGGTGAGCTGTCTTTTGGCATAGTTACGAGTTTTTTGTGTCGCCGTCTCGATCATTTTTTCACGCGCAATTTTTCCGCCCAAGAAGTCTCGGATTTCAAGAAAGCCAAGCGTTTTGGTGATTTGTTGGTTACTTAGAAAATCAAGTTTCTTCACCTCTGTCAGTGCGCCATTTTTCAACATTGAAGCAAAACGAGCGTTACATTTTTCATAAAGCTTCTCGCGCTCTGGCTCCAGATTTACATGCAAAAAATCCGCTGTTGGAAAAATCTTTTTCGGCTCTTTTTGCCAGAAAGAAATCGTCTTTTCTGTCTGTAGAAAAACCTCAGCAGCCCGTAGAAGGCGCTGCTTGTCGATAATTTTATTTTCACCAAATCTTTGCTGAAATTCTTGGTGACCAATCTCATCATAAAGCTGCAAGGCCGCTTTTTTTGTGGTCGGATCGATCATAGGGATTTCTGAAATCCCCTCGATCAGTTTTGAAATATACATCCCGCTACCGCCCACGATCACTGGCGATCTTCCTTCCATCCAAACCCTCTCAACCGTTGACCTTACTAGCTCTAACCAAGAAACAACCGACGAGTTTTCTTGCGGACGCAGGAAAGAATATAAAAAATGCGGAACTTGTTTTCTCTCTTCCACTGATGGCTGCGCAGACAGAATTGGTAAACCTTCGTAGAGTTGCAGTGAGTCAGCATTGATAATCGCGATGTCGAGTAAATCCGCTAGACTCAAGGCTAAACTAGATTTTCCAGAAGCGGTTGGGCCAGAGATTACTAAAATTCTTCCAGACATTTTTGTAGTTTTAGCAGATCATCTGGCAGTGAAATTTCGAAGGACATTTCTTTCCCTGAACACGGGTGAGAGAAGCCGATTTTGTAGGAGTGAAGAGCCTGACGCGGAAAATCTTCGACCATTTTCTTTACCTGCGTTGCCACTGAATTTACCGCATTTTTACGACAAGAATTGTAAAGCTGATCACCAATCAAAGAGTGTTTTATTGCCTCCATATGTACGCGGATTTGGTGTGTACGACCGGTCTCTAATCGGCATTCTACAAGGCTTGCATAGCCATCACAAAATATCTTCTTTGTCTCGTAGTTGGTAATCGCCACTCGTCCATTTTTTGTAATTTTCATCTTCAAACGATTAACCGGCGAGCGCCCAATATTTTTTTCAATGCGACCAGCACGAGGCTCGCAAACCCCGTAAATAAAGGCGAGATAGCTTCTCTTAATGTTGCGATTTTTTAGGTCATTACTTAGCGCCTGGTGCGTAAAATCATTTTTTGCAACCAACATCAAGCCGCTCGTATCCTTGTCCAAACGATGTACGATACCCGGGCGCATCTCGCCATTTAACGAAGAAAGTTTGTCAGCATGAGTAAAGAGCAGCCCATTAACCAGTGTGTTGTCATGATTGCCTGAACCTGGGTGAACAGTGAGTCCGTCTGGTTTGTTAATCACCAGCAAATCATCGTCTTCGTGGATAATTTCGAACTTAATTTTTTTTGGTTTGAGCTGCGAAGGTTTGGGATCGGGAAGAATAAATTTAAAAATCTGTCCACAAAATTTTGTGCTCTGCGCACCTGAGGTTATGGGCTGTCCATCCTTGTCCTGCAAGCATCCTTGCTGCATCAAGATTTTGATTTGGCTGCGCGTAATCTCCGGCCGAATGGTCGCAAAGCGATTCGAAACGAACTTATCGATTCTAACTCCGACCTCCTCCAACGTTACTTCGAACACAAATTCTCTCATCACTAAAAACTCCAATGCAGCGTTTTGATTTGTAAGAATTCCTCAATTCCGATTCGCGCTCCTTCGCGACCGAAACCGGAATGTTTAATGCCACCAAATGGTGCCACTTCTGTGGCGAAGCTGCATTCATTAATCGCGACCATTCCGAATTCCAACGCTGAAGAAACGCGCCATATTCTAGCGGCGTCATTGGTGTAGATGTAAGAGCCGAGGCCATATTCTGTGGCATTGGATTTTGTAATCACTTCTTCTTCTGTAGAAAATTTTTGAATCGCTGCCACTGCGCCAAAAATTTCTTCATTGGCAATTTGCATATCGCCTGCAACCGCTGTCAGCACTGTTGGGGCGAAGAACTTACCCTCGAGTCTCTTGCCACCAATCTCACACTTGGCGCCTTTTTGTAACGCATCAGCAACTAGTCGCTCCACTTTCTTTACCGCCACTTCGCAGATCATCGGACCAATATTTACAGTGGGATTTTGCCCATCTCCCACCTGCAGCTTCCGCACTTCTCCCAGCAGTTTTACAACAAACTCATCATGAATTTTTTCCTCAACAAACACGCGATTCACACAGGTGCAAGCCTGCCCACCATTGCGGAATTTGGCATGCATTAAGCCGGCAATCGCCTTGTCTAGGTTAGCATCAGCAAAAATGATGAATGGCGCTGAGCCGCCAAGCTCTAGGGACAAGCGCTTGAGATCATCTGCGCATTGTTTGCTGAGTATTTTTCCGACTCGCGTCGAGCCGGTGAAGCTGATTTTGCGCACGGCTTGGTTACGACAAAATTCCTCGCCGATTTTTTGCGCATCGCCGGTAACCACATTAAGCACGCCATCCGGAATGCCCGCCTCTTTTGCCAGCTTGGCTAGAGCCAATGCGGAAAATGGGGTTAGTTCGGAAGGCTTAAGCACAACACTACATCCTGCCGCCATTGCTGCTGCAGCTTTGCGCGTGATCATCGCTGACGGAAAATTCCACGGCGTGATTGCCGCCACTACTCCCACTGGCTCGCGCAGGGTCAGAATCTTTTGATTTGGTTTAGGTGCCAAAATCACTTCGCCCTCAACACGCTTCGCCTCTTCCGCAAACCATTCCACAAAATTCGCGCCGTAAAGAACCTCGCCGCGCGCCTCGGCAAGCGGCTTGCCCTGCTCTTTGGTAAGGGTCAAAGCCAGGTCTTCCTGATTAGCCAAGATGAGTTCATACCAGCGACGAAGCAGCTTCGCGCGCTCTTTGCCGGTTAATACACTCCATTTTAGTAAGGCACTTTTCGCCACCTCAATCGCATTCTTGGCATCAATCTCGTCACCATTTGCGACTGCGCCAATCAAGCTTCCGTCGGCTGGATTATATATTTCGATTTTAGGATTTTTGAGTTGCATAAAAATTGCAAAACTGCTTGATATTACACTCCCCACATCTCGGCTTGCGTGCTTGGCAGACATAGCGTCCGTGAAGAATCATCCAATGATGTGCGTGGGTACGCCATTTTTTGGGGATTACTTTAAGTAGAGCGATTTCAGTTTTTTCCGGCGTTGTTTCGTTGACAAAACCAAGGCGATTGGCCACACGAAATACATGTGTATCAACCGCAATCGTCGGGACTCCGAAGGCACAGTTTAACACAACATTCGCCGTTTTTTGACCAACTCCTGGTAGTGATTTCAGCGACTCAAAATCTTTAGGAACTTCAGAATCAAACTCATCAATTAAACGCCGCGAGAGCTTGATAATATTGGCTGCTTTCGCGTTATAGAGACCGATCGTGCTGATATATTTTTTTAGACCAACCTCCCCGAGAACGAGCATTTTTTCTGGCGTATCGGCAATTTTAAAAAGCGCTTTCGTTGCCTTATTCACGCCCACATCCGTGCTTTGTGCCGACAACACCACCGCCACTAAAAGCGTGTAGTTGTTGCTGTAATTTAGCTCTGTTTTTGGCTCAGGATTTGTAGCTTGCCAGATGGAGAATATCTGATCGATTTTTGCCAAGCCTATCCTTGGGTAGTTTGCGGGGTTAATTTTAGATTTTGGATTTTTGATTTTTGATTGCTGTATTTTCATAGCGCGTCAACTCACTTCTAGTTCCTCAAATGAATATCCAAGAACTAAAACAGCAAAGCAAAATCCATTTTATTGGCCTGGGCGGCATTGGCATGAGCGCCCTCGCCTTCATTTTACGTAAATGGAAAATTCCCGTGCAGGGCTCGGATTTGACCGAAAATTATTTAACACCAAAGCTGCGTGAAGCAGGTGCCACCTACTTTGTTGGCCATGATGCTAAAAATATTTCTGACGATGTTTCGCTGATTGTTGAGACCTCAATCATCAAAAAAACTAATCCCGAAATCATCGAGGCACACAAAAGAAATATTCCGGTAATCACGCGCGCAAACCTGCTAGCGCTAATCATGCGCGAATATAAAGGCGTCACGATTGCCGGCACGCATGGCAAAACGAGTACAACTGGTATTGTCGCGCTAATGCTAGAAATTGCCGGACTTGATCCAACCGTCATTAATGGTGGTGTCATCCATTATTTCGGCAGCAATTCGAAGGTCGGTAAGGGCAAATACTTAGTAGCTGAGTCGGATGAATCAGATGCAAGCTTCGTTGATTTACCTAGTTTCATCGGGGCTGTAACCAATATCGAACCAGAACATTTGGAGTTTGCGGGCTATGCCGGCTCATTTGAAAAACAGAAGGTCTGCTTTGAAAAATACATCAACCAAATCCCAGATGAAGGCTTATGTGTGTTGTGTTTAGACTCTCCAGAAGTTGTGAAGATTTATGACAAACTGAAGTCGCAGAAAAAAAATCTTGTTACTTACTCAGTCGAAAAATCAGCGGATTTGGTTGCGAAGAATATCATGATGGATTCAGGCGGAATAGGCTTTGATGTCAGTTTCAAGGATGGTCGTGAAATCAAAAATATCCGCATGCCGGTTTATGGAAAACACAATGCCAGCAATGCTTTGGTGGCAGTCGCGATTGCGGATTTTCTAGGTGTTTCTGAGGAAAAAATCCGCCAAGCATTAGCCAGTTTTAACGGCGTGAAGCGGCGATTTACCAAAGTCGGCGAGTTTAACGGTGCGGCAATTATCGATGATTATGGTCACCATCCAACCGAGATTAAGACCACGCTTGCTGCTGCGCGGGCATTGGCTTCCAAGCATAAGGTGATCTGCGTTTTTGAGCCGCATAAATATTCCCGCGTGCGTGATTTGTTTAACGAATTTTGTGCTGCTTTTGCTGACGCTGATTATGTGATTGTATCCGATATCTACTCTGCCGGACAAGCGCCAATCGAGGGTGTAACGCAAGATGCATTAATCGACGGCATCAAAAAAACCGGCCATAAAAACGTGATCAAACTCGACAGCGATAAGAATTTAGCGCACATCATTAAACCGCTAATATCTTCCGGCGACATCATCTTCGCAACTGGTGCCGGCAAAGTTACTTACTGGGCGGCGGCACTTGCAGAGCAGCTAGGCAAGCTGTTGACCATTAAAACTGGTCATTAAAAATCCAACAAGTCATTTAACTAATACCTCTTAATATGAAAAATGAAGTAGCGATCAGTGAATTTAAGGCGCATTGTTTGGAGCTGATCTGCAAGCTAGAAACTAATAAAAAAATCATCGTGATAACTAAACGAAATAAGCCCGTAGCGAAACTGATTCCATTTGAGAGGGGAGTAAAACAATCGCTGTTCGGATCAATGAAGAGTAAGGCCATAATCAAGTCTGACATCACAAAATTTGTCGGAGAAAAGTGGGACGCCGAAAATGACTAGCGTGGTTTTAGATACTCATATTTTGCTGTGGTCACTGATTAAACCTGAGCAGATTTCGCGTTCCATCAAACAAAAAATTAC
>VGDN01000058.1 GCA_016869695.1 Alphaproteobacteria bacterium | reverse complement strand
CCAGATTGTCTGCTTGACGGTTGGAGTTTTGCAGAATGCAGCTCCGCAAAATCACCAGATTTCGCGGATTACGAATCTCGATCATTCATTTTTGATTCAGAAACAAATGCATCTTCAGTCACAAAAAATTTTCCCAGTTTTCGATCTCGGCGATGTTGTGCTGCGTGAAAAACAAGAAGCGGATGTTGAGGATTTCTTTCGCTACTACACTGATCCTGAAGTAAATAAATTCATCCTTTGTCAGATCCCACAAACCCTTGAGGATAGTAGGCGCGAGCTGCATTACTGGCGCAGCGTTTTTTACCAAAATGACGGAATTTATTTCGCCATCGCTGACAAACAAAGCGGCCGCATGATTGGTTCCATCGGCCTCACCAGTCTCAATACTTACCAAAGCCGCGTCGAGATAAGCTACGACCTCGCGCAAGAATATTGGCGCCGCGGTATCACTTCCCGCGCCATCAAATCCGTCGTCGATTACGCCTTTGATGTTCTGCGTGTGAATCGTATCGAAGCCTCCGTCTCCTGCGAAAATCTCCCATCAAAGAATCTACTCATAAAATGCGGCTTCACCCTTGAGGGCATCTTACGCCAACACAGATTGCACAAATGCCATTTTGTGGATGTTTATTTTTTCAGTTTATTAAAAAGCGATTTACTTACCCCTTACCCATAACCCCTAACCACTTACACCTTTTTTTATGGTCGCCAAAATCAAAACCTTCTCCTTTCTTGGAGTTGAAGTTGTTCCCGTTGATGTTCAGGTAAAAATTTCTCCAGGGGCGCCGAGCTTTGCCATTGTTGGCTTGCCGGACAAGGCGGTTGCTGAATCTAAAGAGCGTGTGCGTGCCGCAATCTCATCCACCGGCTTGGCTTGGCCTTACAAAAAAATCACCGTAAATCTCGCACCGGCTGATTTGCAAAAAGAAGGTAGTCACTTCGACCTCGCCATAGCACTAGGCATCATGGTTGAGGTTGGCGTGTTATCAGAAGATTTGGTCGAGAAGTTTTATGTTTTGGGTGAGCTAGCACTTGATGGTTCGATCGCCTCCGTAAACGGAATAATCTCAGCGGCAGTTGGCGCGAATGAGCGTGGCGCCGGGATTATTTGTCCACAAGAAAATGGGCGCGAAGCCGCTTGGGCCGGGGATTTAGACATCATCGCCACTTCGGATATCTTAACACTAATTAATCACTTAAAAGGTGAGCAGATTTTGGCACGGCCGGCAACGACAAGAATTTCTGTCGTAGAAAATCACCTTTGTCTATCAGAGGTAAAAGGTCAGGAAGTGGCTAAGCGCGCGCTTGAAATCGCTGCTGCCGGTAGTCACAACTTGCTGATGATTGGACCGCCAGGTACAGGTAAATCAATGTTAGCATCACGTCTGCCAGGAATTCTCCCTCTTTGCGAACTCACAGAAATACTCGAGATCAACATGATCGCCAGCGTCAGCGGCAAGCTGCTTGATGGCAGATTAATCACTGCTCGTCCCTACCGCGAAGTGCATCACTCCTGCTCGATGCCTGCAATGGTTGGTGGTGGTACCAGAGCTAAGCCCGGTGAAATCTCGCTCGCCCATCGCGGCGTGTTGTTTTTGGATGAGCTGGCCGAGTTCCCGCGCCAAGTTTTGGATTCACTTAGACAGCCTCTTGAAACCGGCCAAGTCAGTATATCCCGCGTTAACTCCCATATCACCTACCCTTCTAACTTCCAACTAGTTGCAGCGATGAACCCTTGCCGCTGCGGGTTCCTGGGCGATGCGTCACGCGAATGTAAAAAAGCTCCGCTCTGTGGCGAAGACTACAAAAACAAGATCTCCGGCCCTTTTTTGGATCGAATCGACATTGTTGTTGAAGTAGGACAGGTGGATTTATTTGCTGAAAAAAGGTCGCAAGTTAGCGAAGCATCCAATGCTGTACGCACCAGAGTTATCAAAGCGCGTGAGATTCAGAAAGAAAGACTTGGGGATAAAACTAATAGCAAAATCGACGGAAAAATCTTGGAAGAATTTTGTGACCTTGACGCGAATGGCGAAAGAATTCTGCAGAGTTTCGTACAAAAATCTCACAGCTCGATGCGCGGTGTAACCAGGATCCTCCGCGTCGCCCGCACCATCGCTGACCTAGAAGAGCAAGAAAAGATTTCTTCACGACACTTGCTGGAAGCGATTTCCTACCGAAGGAAACTTTAACTTCCTCGCATCATTACCGACTCACATTTGCTAGGAGAGTTGGCGACGTAGAAACTGTTAGATCGAAAATCTAGTAAAGCTTCCTCTGGATTCCCGATCCAAGATTTTCTAACTCGCTTCGCTCGTAAGAAAATCTAAGTCGGGAATGACGAGGAGGGGTTAGTCCTTGAACACGAATGGGCTAAATAGGTTCTTTCCTAAAAGCCGAATGTTTTTCTTCCTGAGATTTAACTCAAAACCGTAGCGATCCATGGATTGCTTCGCCTATGGCTTGCAATGACCATATTTGGTTAAACTTTAGACAAACAAAAAACCCCGGCCTCGATTTCTCAAGACCGGGGTTTCGTTTTGTCCAAAGAACTGAGACTGGACTAGAAGCCACCCATTCCACCCATTCCAGGCATTCCACCCATTCCGCCGCCATGGCTGTGAGCGGCATTTTCTTCCTTCTTCTCAATCACCGCAGCTTCAGTTGTAATCAACAAAGCAGCTACAGATGAAGCATCTTGGAGAGCTGTACGCACAACCTTAGTTGGGTCAACGATTCCAGCTTTGAACATGTCGACATATTCATTGCTTTGCGCGTTGTAGCCGTAAGCAGCTTCGCCTTTCGACAAAACTTGGTTAGCAACAACTGCACCGTCGAAACCAGCATTTTCAGCGATTTGACGGATCGGCGACTGAATGACTTTTTTGATAATATTCACACCAACATTTTGGTCGTCATTTTTGCCTTTAACATTGTCAAGAACGTGTCCGGCAAAGAGGAGGGCAGATCCACCACCAGCAACAATACCTTCTTGCATTGCCGCTCTTGTTGCATGAAGCGCATCATCAACGCGATCTTTTTTCTCTTTCACCTCAACCTCTGTAGTACCACCAACCTTTATGATTGCCACACCGCCAGAAAGTTTGGCTAAGCGTTCTTGCAGTTTCTCGCGATCGTAATCAGAGGTTGTTTCCTCGATTTGCGATTTGATTGAAGCACAACGAGCCTTTACGTCTGCTGATTTACCAGCACCATCAACGATTGTTGTATTTTCTTTGTCGATGATGACTTTTTTGACTTGGCCGAGTTGCGCAGGTTTTACATCTTCCAGCTTCATACCCAAATCTTCAGAGATGAGTTGTCCACCAGTCAGAACCGCGATATCTTCCATGATTGATTTACGACGATCACCAAAACCAGGAGCTTTCACTGCCGCGATCTTTAAGCCGCCGCGCAGTTTGTTGACGACCAAAGCCGCAAGCGCTTCACCTTCAACATCTTCGGCGATAATCAAAAGCGGGCGACTTGATTGCACTACAGCCTCAAGCAACGGTACCATTGGTTGCAAGTTGGAGATCTTTTTCTCGAACAACAAAATGTAAGGATTTTCCATCTCTACCGCCATTTTTTCGGCGTTAGTAATGAAGTAAGGAGAAAGATATCCGCGGTCAAAATTCATGCCTTCAACCACGTTAACTTCAAACTCCAAACCCTTCGCCTCTTCAACAGTGATTGGCGAATCAGGACCAACTTTTTGCACAGCTTCTGCGATCTTTGAACCGATTTCAGAGTCTCCATTTGCTGAGATGGTAGCCACTTGTGCAACTTCTTCTTTGGCTGAGATTTTTTTGCCCATCTTGCCTAGTTCAGCAACCAGCGCATCAACCGCTAAATCGATGCCACGCTTCAAATCCATTGGATTCATGCCAGCAGCAACGGCTTTCACGCCTTCGCGTACGATTGCTTGCGCCAGAACAGTTGAGGTGGTTGTACCATCGCCCGCAACATCATTAGTTTTTGAAGCAACCTCCTTAATCATTTGCGCACCAAGATTTTGGAACTTGTCCGCAAGCTCGATTTCCTTGGCGACAGTCACGCCATCTTTCGTGATGCGCGGCGCTCCGAAAGATTTTTCGATTACCACGTTGCGACCTTTTGGTCCTAAAGTTATTTTCACCGCATTAGCGATGATATCTACGCCCTCAAGAATTCTTGCCCGAGCGTCAGTTCCAAAAATAATTTCTTTAGCAGACATTTTTGTTCTCCTTATTTGTTAGTTATAGTCATCATGAACATGTCGAAGGATGACGGCCAGCCATGCTTCGACAAGCTCAGCATGACTGAAAATTTAATTACTTAGATTCGATGACAGCCAGAATATCTGACTCTTTCAAGATGATGAGCTCCTTGCCATCAAGCTTTACTTCGGTGCCACCCCATTTTGCAAAAAGGACGCGATCGCCAGCTTTAACATCTAGAGCGATGCGCTTGCCTTGCTCGTCACGAGCACCTTCACCAACAGCAACGATTCTGCCTTCGGAAGGTTTTTCTTTTGCAGTATCTGGGATAATAATGCCTCCAGCAGTTTTGCTTTCGGCTTCGACGCGCTCAACAAGAACGCGGTCATGCAAAGGTCTAACTTTCATGAGTTCGTTAAGTTTTAAGTTAATAGAAAGGGACTTGTTCACACACAACCATTACTAACTTGTCATTGCGAGGAGCGCATTAGCGCAACGAAGCAATCCATTTTATCGCGGATAAAGGATTGCCGCGGTTTGCTTCGCAAACCTTACAATTACGAGAGAATGACGGGTTATGGGGAAGGAAGAAAAAAAAGGGCGTGCGATTTAGAGCGAGTGAAAGTCCTTACAAGAGAAGGAGGAAAATTATTTCTTCAGCAAAGCATCCAACCTTCCTGAGGCCTCAAGAGCATGTAGATCGTCACATCCACCAACATGAAAATCGTCGATGAAAATTTGGGGAACTGTCATGCGGCCACCGGATTTTTTGATCATCTCTTCTTTGATCTGATCGTCAGTAACCTTGATTTCAGTGAATTGCGCCCCTTTGCGGTTAAGTAAATTTTTTGCCTTAACGCAGTGAGGACAGATGTCTTTTGAGTATACTAGAATGTCGGTCATTAGAATGGGGAGTTGATTAAAGCGGGCAATTGTTGACGCTGCTGTGGCTCAACGCCGTAATAGTTGTTAGGCGGGACATAATATTGGTCAGCATCGTAATTTGGATAATTTTGTGACGGCGGAATGGCATAAGGGTTGGAGTAGAAACGCGAGCCGGAATAAGGCGGATATTGTTGCTGCGAAGGAGCATATTGCGGCTGCTGATAAGGCTGTTGATATGGTTGCTGATATTGCTGCGTAGGTTGGGCAGCGTAAGGAGATTGCTGACGGTAATAATAATCCGGCGCCACCTGGACTTGCGGATTAGTCTGCGGATTCGGATTGCCCATCCTCTGATCTCTATTTTGCTGATCGTAACGATCATACATATACGGATCAGAACCGCAGGAAAAGGCCACAACCAAAGTGACAAGAATGGAGATGTTTTTTAGGTTAGTATTTATCATTAAAGACGTCTGGCGCGTTATCATTTCCTAGATTTCGTGGGGGAACATAGTAAGAATCCACGTCGTAGTAAGGGTAATAATTGTAAGGTGGGTAGGCGTAAGGATTCGAATAAGCCCGCGAACGGGGACGATCATATGGTCGATATTGCTGCGGATAATGTTGGTATTGCTGTTGCGATGAAGAGTAACGAACTTCTTTGCCCGCACAAGAATTGACCAACAAACATACAGCGACTAGAAATCTTTCTGCGCTCTTCATTTGTAAGGATGTTTGACTTCCACGGGGCGGCGCAAGCTATTCACGCAAAAGGCAAAATCAACATGATGGAACAATACATTTCTTACGCGCTCAAACTGTCTCAAAAAAATCTGGGCAGAACTGCGCCAAACCCTGTTGTTGGCTGCGTAATCGTAAAAGATGGCGTGATTATTTCTTCCGGGGTAACCTCGCCTGGCGGACGTCCGCATGCCGAACAGATCGCTATTCAAAAAATTTCTGACAAAAAAATTTTAGAACCCGTTTCCAATCTCGCTGCGGTGAGCCAGATACAAGGCTCTGCGAGAACCGCAGCGGAGGTGTATTCAGACATACATCGAGCAGCGCCCGCGTCTGCGAAGCAGCGCAAGATAAAAGAGACGCAGCAGAGCCTTGTAGCTGGCCATCCGCAGGTAGAGATTGGAAACGGGTTCTTAGAAGGGGCTGAGCTTTACGTGACGCTCGAGCCCTGCTCTCACTTCGGTCAAACCACGCCATGCGTGGATGAAATCATTAAGCATAAATTCAAAAAAGTGGTGATCGCCACACTAGATCCTGACCCACGCGTTAATGGAGAGGGAATCAGGAAATTGCGCGAAGCAGGAATTGACGTGGTTTGCGGAGTTCTGGAAAAAGAAGCACAAGAAATTAATCGCGGGTTCTTTACCGCTAAGAAATTTGGCCGACCCTTCGTAACACTGAAGCTCGCAACTAGTCTAGACAACAAAATCGCTACCAAAAATTTCGACAGCAAATGGATTACTGGCGAAAAAGCGCGCCAATTTTCTCATCTTTTACGCGCTAAAAATGACGCGATTTTAGTCGGCGCTAACACTTTCAGAAAAGATGCTCCCCGCCTTGATTGCCGCCTATCTGGACTAGAAGAATTTTCACCAAGAATCGTGGTTTTGAGTCACGAAAATTTTAATGCGGAACTCGAGGATATTTTAAAACAGCTTTGCGCAGAAGGTGTGAATTCACTGTTAGTTGAAGGCGGACAAAATGTCGCGACTCA
>VGDN01000057.1 GCA_016869695.1 Alphaproteobacteria bacterium | reverse complement strand
TTATCAATTTCGATTTTAACTAAAAGATCACAATTTTTTTTCACTAATTCACGGATACCATTTCCTTCCGAGCCCACCACTAAAGCGATATTTTTGTAATCATGAATTTCGCCGATTTTTGCCTTACCATCACCCGCTAAGCCAATGCACCAGTAACCAATTTTTTTTAGCTTCTCAATCAGATTACTAAAATTCGTAACCATAACAAGATCAACAAACTCAATGGTTCCGGCTGATGATTTAATGATTGTTGCATTCTCTTTCGGCGCGTTGTGCTCACAAAAAATAATTTTCTTAACCCCAAAGCTAGCCGCGCTACGTATGATTGCACCGACATTGTGCGGATCAGAAATTTGGTCGAGCAACAAAAGTGTTGGGAGAGTTTTGCTCGCTTCCAACTCAGCAAGTAGTTCATTTTGATTTTGGATGGGAAGCCTTGATACTCTAGCTGCCAAACCCTGATGCAACTGCCCTTGTCCAACTAAATTCGAGATTACTTCACCACTAACCAACTTCGCCCTCACCTCATTTTCAACTTCAAGAATGGAATTTCTCGTAGCTAAAACTTCAAAAATTTTGCGTCGCTTCCTCTTTAGAGCCGTAAGCACTGGATGCTTACCACAAATCCAAAGATCATCTCGATTATTCTGCTTTTTTTGCTTCTTCATTTGGCTTTACTTGCGCAGCTATCTCACGCGTTTTAATCAAAATCTTTACCTTTGCATTACGCACAATTTCCGATTCGATCTCGTTAATTCTGTCCTGCGATAATTGCTGACGGATATTGTCCTTTACTGCCTCAAAAGAGAGCGGCTGCGCATCACGAACATCAGTAAATTTCACTAAATGCCAGCCAAATCTTGTTTCGATTGGTTTAGAAATTTCGTCTTTCTGCAACTTCACAATTTCTTCCCCGATTTCTTTGATCATGTTGTCCTCCAGCACAAATCCTAGCTCACCACCCCTCTCCGCCGACTCAGAATCAAGTGAATATTTTTTTGCTACATCAGAAAACTTTATCGCTTTGCTCCTTGCAGTAATCATTCCGCGCAGCTTCTCCACTTCTGCTTTGCTCTTCACAACAATATGCAAAACAAAATATTCTTTTTTGCCTGCCAAGGCACTGCTTAACTCAGCATATTTATCGGCAACTTTTTTATCAGTTACTTCCTTCATCACCATCGAGTCAATGTAAGCCTGACGCAAAATACGGTCTTGCGCAAAAACTATTTTAGCCTGTATTGGCGCCTTGTGAGCAAGGTTAGACTTCTTCGCTAATCCACTAAGTTTTTTGTCGAGGTAAGTTTCTTTGATCAAAATATCGAGCACCTCTTTTGGCAAGTTTGCAATCGCCGGCAGCTCCGCTGCACCGCCATTTTCATCGAAAATACTGCGCAATTTTAGCTCTAACTCCGACTGCAAAATCTCCTGACCATTAACTTTTGCCACCACAACACCTTTTTCTCTTTGATGAGTGAAGTAGTATGAAGCCACGAATATCAAGGCTGCAAAGAAGGTTATTGCACTAAAAATTCTTACCGAATTTTTTCTTCTACCGAAATTTCGTCTCATAGTTTTAGGTATGGAATTACGAAGTTAGGAAAAATACGAAGTGAGTTGCATATCGTTTCAAGCTTTGCCTGATCTGGACTCTTAAGGATGCCACTAGTTACCAAAACTGAATCGATTCCAAAATCAACCGCACCTTTGATGTCAGTCTCAAGACCGTCCCCAATCGCAAGAATTCTGTTTTTGCTAGAGATACCAAAAATGCGCAACAGCATTTCATAAACATCTAAAAAAGGCTTGCCGTAGTAGGACACAACGCCTCCGAGCTTTTCATATTCTTGCGCCAAAATGCCGGCACAAATCATCTCATTACCATTTTGCCTAACCACAATGAGATCAGGATTGACGCAGATCAGCGGCAGATCAGCTTTCTTTGCCGCAAGAAGTTGTGGCATTTTTTCTGCTAAAACCGAGTCATCATTATCGAAACCAGTAGCGATGACAAAGCTTGCCTGGCTTATATCGGTGACCAGTTGATAATCCAACCCA
The DNA here is from genome assembly GCA_016869695.1 of Alphaproteobacteria bacterium. Classification (GTDB taxonomy): domain Bacteria; phylum Pseudomonadota; class Alphaproteobacteria; order Rickettsiales; family UBA1997; genus UBA2645. Next base: position 4,770 of record VGDN01000057.1, on the reverse strand, counting down.
TGTAGCAAATCGATATCCTTGTTAGGCCCAATGTAAAAATATTTTTTGCCCAAATTTCTTTGCTGCAGATCTAAAAAAGTTGCCTCTCCCGAAGTCAAAATAAAGTCATAGAGATCGGGCGTGATTCCAAATCGTGCAAGTACCGCCGAGACTTTGGCAGCACGGCGCGGCGCATTAGACAGAAAATAAATTTTCTTATTCTGTTCGCGCAAAAAACGGATCACTTCAACCACTCCTGGATAGACTACACTGCCATCATGAATCACTCCCCAAATATCAAGAATGAAATGGTCGTAGGATGCGGAAAGGCTTTTTATGCCGGATAAGAACTGCATTAAAATAGTGCTCAGTGCCTAGCACCCAGTGCCTAGGCTCTCATAAATTCTGAGCACTTGGCACTGGCAACTGAGCACTGAATTACTCAAAAAGATTTTGTATCGTCGAAGGCACAAAAGCGGCGACTTTATTGGTAGTAAATTTGCCTTCTTTGTCGCCAGGATTTTTGTCATATTCGTAACGAATGCCAAAAACTCCACCTCCTTCACCACCAGTCAGTAAACCGCTTATCACACCCCCAACCAAGGGAATTTTTCCAATGCCAAAAAGATTATTCACAAGGAATCCAGGAATGATCATACCTTTTAGATGCATGTTTTTTTTGCGCAGATCAATCTCACCCTTGGCAGTAATCCCGATCTTGTAGTTATTGGCGATTAGCGAGCGCAGGTTAAGCACACCGTCCTGCAAATTAAACTCGGCCTTTACTGAGTTAAAAATCATTTTGTCACTAGAAAAAATTTTATCCCTTATTTGCGACAATAATGTGTCGGAAGCAAAGCGTTTTACGATTTCGCTCTCGTAAATCGTGATCTCGTCATCGATTGTTAACTCGCCATTGAGTACCGGCTTTTTGTCAATTGCATAGTTTTGGATTTTGATTTTTGCATCTCCGCCCGCAACTAAATTTGAAATCCCAAAACCCTCGGCGAGATAGCCAATATCGCTAACCCGGCCGGAAACGAGGCTGATATTTTTGTCGGCGGTTTTGTCGATTCGTAAGTTAAGCGATTTCTGCTTACCATATCCCGCCCTAGAAATTCCACTGCTGCACAAGCCATCTACACAAGTGAGAGATAGGGTAAAATTTCGTAAATATTTACCGTGCAACAACTCAGCACGCGTTGCTGCAAGACTGATTGAAAAACTCGACAAAACCCTACCACTACCAGGCTCGCTAGAGAGAAATTCAGCGAGATTTATTTTAGCTCCACGGAAGGAAATTTTTTTTGGAGTGTAGCTAAATGAGTAACTGTTTTTACCAAAATTTACATTCTGAAAATTAGCCGATTTAACCAGAAACGGTGCGGTATCAAACTTTACATCACCAAGAAATTTTTCCGTCTTATTTCCCTCTTTTTTCCACAAAAGAATCTTACTCAACCGCACTTCCGACGGCTCCCTGAGTGCAACAATCATATTTAAACCAGATTCAACTCCCGACCGCTTAATCAAATCAAGCTTTTTGGCTCTGAGTTCGGCAGCGGTTAGATCAAAATTGGTAACAAAGTTAGTGCTGCCAAAATCTTTTTTGGTACGAATCAATAATGAGCCACGGAGATACTCATTCTCTAGTCCAGAAACAGCTGAATTAATCGCAATATAAGATTTTTTTAGCGTGATATTGTCGCTCAGTGGTAAGCGGATATCGAAATCACTTTGCGAATTTCCGTTCAAATATTTCTCAACCACCTTCGCAACAGCATCATTATTACTAGCCTGTTGTAATTGGCTTGCAGTGTGTCCCGCTGCCTTACCAGAAATTTTTAGCATCACTTTTGGCGCATCGAAATCATCTATCAAAATCAATCCTTCTGAGATTTTGCTCTGCAAAACATCTCCACCCACAAGCATGATTTTCATGGTATCGCGCGTGAAATCAGCATTGCCGGAAATATTCTTTATACTGGGAAAATCCTTACTGTATTCAAGGTTAAGACCAGTAAATCCAAGCTTTGCCGATATATTGTTGAGATGAAATTTTCGCTCAGATTTGGTTAGAGAAAAATCCGTACTAGCCTCCCTAATCACGCCACTACTGATGTGACCAATCACCCAACTACGCACTTTATTTTGATTAAGTGAGTTTGGCCAAAATTTTTCTAACTCGTCAGTAGCAATGTTTTTTAGCTTAATAGCGAAAGTGAATTTTTGGCCAGAAATTTGATTTTGCTCAACCTTAAGCGACATCCCCAAATGCGACGACAACGCCCCAACAAAATCCGCATCTAGCTGAAAGATGTTAAGGGTTTTATCCCTGAAGCTGTAGTCTCCAGACAAAGAGAGATTTTTGAAATCTAGCTTCTTCTCAAAAAATTCTGGCAAGTTGAGATCCCCGCTCCCCGTGCGAATTTTGAACTTCACATCATTAAACCCATCATCAGCAAAAGTTAGAGAAATATTCGCATCCAACTGCGCATTTAACTGATTTAACTGCGCAAAATTTGGACTCAGATCAGCAACGGAATGAGGCAAAACATTCTGTAACAATAAATCACACGCAACCTTACCATCACTAGCGAATTGGCAATCTGACTTAAAATCTACATGCGGCTTTTCTTCGTCAAAACTAAGCTGTGTTTCTGCTAAAATTTTGTGAGCTAAAAAATGAATTTTGGATTTTCTTAGCAAAATCTCGCGACCAAAAATCAGCAGTTTTGCATTCTCAACTTCAAGATTCTTGATTTGATTCTCACCGCTACGAATCGAGGCCAGCAGTGTCATCACTGGCTTTAAATCATCCTGACTTTCTGCAACATTTTTCTCTCCACTCAAAATAATTCTTGGATTAACAAGTTTGATTTTTTTGATCTGCAAACGTGGCGACAAAAAACTGAGCAGCGAAAAATCCGCATGAAGAATCGGAATTAAAAAAACCTGTTTGCGATGAATGATGCGCAAACCAGAAGTGCTTACGCGTAGCTTGCTGTAATCCGTAAAACTTAAACTGGCTTCATCTAAGCTAACATTATTCACGCCAAATCTTTCCTGCAGAGCCAACTCAATTTTTTGAGTTACAAACGGAATCGAACGCGGCTTAACCGAGAGCAAAATCGCAAAGTAAGCAACAGCGATGAAGGCAATCAGGAGAAGGGATGAGGCGATGCCAAGAAGGAGACCAAATTTTTTACGACGACGAGGGCGAGGGTTATTTACCATTGATCATTTATCGTTTGTCATTTGATCCGCACATGGTTCTGAGCACTGCATTAAATGCTAAATGCTAAATGCTAAATGCTAAATGCTAAATGCTAAATGCTAACTCAATCGAGTTCATACAGCTTCCGCCAGTCTTCCCCACCTAAAAAACTATCCGAAAAATCCGGCTGATTTTCTTTGTAGAGGATAAAATTTTCGATCGTCAGCACGTCCATTTCAGTGCGCATGAAGCATTTGTATGAATCTTCTGGGCTACAAACTATTGGCTCGCCGCGCACGTTAAACGAAGTGTTAATCAGAACCGCCGAACCGGTTTTTTCCAAAAATTTCTTGATGAGATTGTAGAAACGTGGATTGGTTTTTTGATGGACGGTTTGCACGCGAGCTGAGTAATCAACATGCGTTACGGCCGGAATGGTTGAGCGCACAATGTTAAGTTTTTCGATGCCAAAAAGTTTTTGCTGCTCGTCGCTCATTTCTTTGCGTAGATTTTTTTGAACTGGCGCAACCAGGAGCATGTAGGGCGAATCGCAATCTGACTCAAAATAATCGGCAACTTTCTCGCGTAAAACTGCCGGCGCAAAAGGACGAAAACTTTCGCGGTATTTTATTTTCAGATTCATCACTGACTGCATTTTCTCACTACGCGCATCGCCGATAATGCTACGCGCACCAAGGGCGCGCGGGCCAAACTCCATCCGACCTTGATGCCAACCCACAACTTTTTCTTTTGTCAGCGCGTCACAAATCAGATCCAAAAGCTGCTCTTCGCTTTTAACCTCAACATATTTTGCGCCTACAGAATCGAGATATTCTCGCGTTTCATCATCGCTGAATTTTTTGCCCAAATAACTTCCCTTAATGTTGTCCTCGCCAGACTTGTAGCAGTTACGCGACTGATCCAAATATTGATAATAAGTGGTTTGCGCCGCGCCCAGTGCGCCTCCAGCATCACCTGCGGCGGGCTGAATCCAAACATTCTCGAAGATTTTTTCGCGCAAAATTTTGCCGTTACCAACACAGTTCAGCGCCACTCCCCCAGCCATCACTAGGTTTTTACTACCGGTGATTTTTTGCGCGCTACGCGCTAGTTTAATCATAATTTCTTCGGTTACTTCTTGCAGCGAACAAGCGAGATCCATCTCAAACTGTGTGAGCTTAGCTTCTGACTGGCGCGGCTTCTGGCCGAAAAGCTTGGCGAACTTTTCGTTAGTCATGGTCAAACCAACCGTGTAGTTAAAGTAATCCATGTTGAGCCTGAAAGAGCCATCGGCCTTAATGTCGATTAGATGCTTTTTGATGAGATTGACGTAGCGCGGCTCACCATAAGGCGCGAGACCCATCACCTTGTACTCACCAGAGTTAACCTTGAAGCCGAGGAAGTAGGTAAATGCTGAGTAAAACAGCCCGAGTGAATGCGGAAAATGTAGCTCTTTTAGGAAAGTGATTTTGTTGTCGATACCGTGCGCAATTGAGGTCGTAGCCCACTCCCCCACCCCATCCATCGTCAAAATCACCGCCTCACGAAAAGGCGACGGGAAAAAACAACTCGCA
>VGDN01000056.1 GCA_016869695.1 Alphaproteobacteria bacterium | reverse complement strand
TGGAATCGAGAATATGCTTAAGCACTACATCCCTGAGGTGGAGGCGGTGGAAGAAATTGAAGATTTTTGATTTTAGATTTTTGATTTTTGCCTTCGGGCATCCGTAGCTCAACTGGATAGAGTGTTGCTTTCCGAAGGCAAAGGTTGTGGGTTCGAATCCCGCCGGGTGCACCAAATCAAAAAAACATTAGACTTCTTTCAAAACCCCCTTTTTCAGCCCAACTGAGCGGTTGGTTCGGTGCTCGAAGCTCACCGTATGTCTTTATACGACTCGCTTCTGTGCTCCGATCCGCCCTCCATTTGGGCTGAAAAAGGGGGTTTTGAAAGAAGTCTATTAATCCCCCATAAGTCCCCTAAGGGGGACTTGGCAAAAATCCAAAATCAAAAATGAAAGATCTTGTAACCTCAGCATTCATAATCATCGGTGATGAGATTTTGTCTGGCCGCACGCGTGATGAAAATCTAAATTTTTTGGCAACCAATTTAACTGAAATGGGAATTAATCTGCTCGCAGTGCGCGTGGTTCCCGATGTTGAGCAGGAAATAATTTCGGCCGTAAATGCAGTACGTCATAAGTTTGATTATGTTTTTACCAGCGGTGGTATTGGCCCAACACATGATGATATCACCGTCCCAGCAATCACTAAGGCGCTAGAAAAAGAACTAACCAAAAAATCTGACCACTCATTTCGCGGTGAAAATATTTTCGTACTTGCTGGTGTGCCACATATTTTCCAGAGGATGTTTGTGAATGCGAAGTCGGAATTGGTAGGCGGCAAAAAAACTGAATCTCGCGAGATGAGAATTTTTCTCTCAGAAGAACTAATCGCCAAAGATTTTGCTGACTTGCAAAAAAAATACCCACAGGTTGCGATGGGCTCATACCCCTTTGACGGCGGCACTTCACTGGTGTTTCGTAGCACTGATTTGGAGGTGCTAGAAAAAGCAAAATCGGAAATGGAGAAATGGATCAAAAACTATCAGAACTAGCGAAAGCAAAGGACGAACAAGCGAAGGAATATTTTCAGTTCATAAAATCCTCGACGCGCGACGGCAGTTTCTTCAAAGATGCCCTAGATTGGTATTTCTTTCGCTATCTTACCCCAATCTGTGACCGCACTTTATTAATCTTCGGCGCGATCATTGCGGTGGTGGTTCTTTACTGCCTGATTCAAATGATTAAGAGCGCTTTTCCGCTAGAGATACGCGAGCCGGTTATTATTCGCTCGCTTGACCAGACGCAGTATTTTCCTCACATAATACCACTTAGGCCGCGCAAGGGTCAGGATGGTTTCGATCCCGATATCAGAACAGTTGATGAGGCAGTAGCAAAATATCTCCTTTCATTTTATGTGAAAGACCGCGAGGGCTATGATTTTAGTAAGGGCGATGTCGAAGAAGTGAACAAGAAGTTCAATCACATGCGCAATCTTTCATCAGCAAGTGAATACAAAACTTTTCAGCTGATCATGAGCAAGGATAATCCCACTAGTCCGATTAATGATTTTGATCGTGATGTTGTGAAAACAATCGAGATCGATTCGGTGAAGTTCATACGCAAAGATGCAAAGGGTTTTAAGGAGCAGGCACTGGAATTCCTGTCTAACAACATCCCAACTCAGACCGATATTCGCTTTACCGCCACAACAAAAACCACCGACGACAATGAAGAAACAAAATCCGACAAGCAGCGCTATCTCGCCAAAATAAATTTTACTTTTGACGGGGTTAATAAGGATGACAAAGGCGGGGTCGTGAAGTTCGCCGTCAACAGCTACACTCTTTACAAGGTCAAATGAGAATATTCCTGACTGCATTCTTACTACTAATCGTAAGCGGCGCAAATGCTGCACAATTCCCACATTTTCTTGGCTCTGAAAAGAAATTTCGCAGCTACATCTACAACCCAAACGATGTTTACCGCTATGTCGGACACTACACCTATCAAGGCTTCATCGAGTTTGAAGATGACGAAGCGCTTAGCACAATTACCATGGGGAATCCATCTTTGTGGTTGTTTGAAACTCTTGGCAATCGCTTATTCCTAAAACCAGTTGGCGAGAATGGTTCCGAAACAAACATGACCGTTATCACCAGCAAGCGCGTTTATCACTTCGAGCTAATGGCAAAAGAAGCAAAGAGCATTAATGACAAGGATTTGGTGTTCGTAGTAAAGTTTGTTTATCCTGACGAGAAGGATAAGAACATCGTTGAGTTTCCAAAACAGTCACAATCGGATGAGCCGGATTTACGCGATCTCAACCCTTACAACTTCAGCTACCAATATGCCGGCGAGCCGACAATCGCGCCGATCAAAGTCTTTGATAATGGCGAGTTCACTTACTTCCAATTCGCTAAGAAAAATGCAGAAATCCCAGCAATTTTCACAGTTGATTCCGAAGGATTTGAGTCACTGGTAAACTTCAGAGCAGCGGGAAGTTACATAATTGTAGAGCGTGTTGCGGCACAGTTCACATTACGCAGCGGCAATGATATAGTCTGCGTCTACAACATGAGCCTTTACAGCAACGGTAAAGAAAAGAGCGGAACAAAGAAGATTAGTCATGATCCAAGAAATTTTCCAGGCACCACAACTGAAGTCCCGCCAGCTTTCGGTGCACAAGCCAGACCGCGCATACCGGGACAGATGTATTAATCACCTCCATCAATGAATCTTCGCAAAAAAAACATTCACGACGTCGTTACTGAGGCGAAAAAAAATTCGCTTAACAAAACGCTTACTGCTGTTGATCTCGTTATGCTGGGGATTGGTGGTACGATTGGCACGGGGATTTTTGTTGTAACCGGAATCGCCGCCGCAAAATATGCTGGCCCTGCAATCGCGATTTCTTACTTGGTCGCTGCATTCGTCTGCGTTTTCGCCGCTCTTGCCTACGCCGAGCTGGCCTCGATGGTGCCAATCGCCGGTAGTGCTTACACTTATTCCTACGTTACCATGGGCGAGTTCGTCGCCTGGTTAGTTGGCTGGGGATTGATTCTGGAATATGGCGTTGGAGCCGCGACAGTCGCTGCGGGATGGGCTGGATATGTGACGGGGATTTTAAAATCCGGCGGAATTACGATACCGGAAATATTCACCAAAACCCCCGACAGTGGTGGGCTGATCAACCTTCCTGCAGTTTTGATTTCACTCTTCATCGGAGCGATGCTTTACCGTGGAATGAAGCAAGGGGTAGCGCTCAACCGCGTGTTGGTAGTGATTAAATTGTTGGTTATTTTCATCTTCCTGCTAATCGCGACCCCGATGATTAAGACGGAAAACTGGGAAGATTTCACACCATTCGGCATCAATGGAATATTGATGGGAGCGGCCATCGTCTTTTACGCTTACATCGGTTTCGACTGCATCGCCACCGCCGCCGAAGAATGCAAAAATCCTAGACACGATTTGCCTATTGGCATCATCGGTTCGCTGCTAATCTGCATGATCCTCTACACCTCAGTCTCTCTAATCCTCACCGGTATCGCCCCTTATTTCAGCCTCAACAACACTGAGCCGGTAGCAAAAGCACTGCGTGAAAATGGCAGCAATATCGGATCAGCTCTGGTAGCAACTGGCGCGGTTGCAGGCATGACCTCAGTGTTGTTGATTTTGATTTACGGTCAGTCGCGGATTTTCTTTGTAATGGCGCGCGACCGCTTACTGCCTGCCTTCATCAACAAGATTCACAGAAAATTCGACACACCGCATCGTTCAGTTGTGCTCACCTCTTTTGCCGTCGCGATGACAGCAGGCTTACTCCCACTTGAGGTACTAAGCCAGTTAGTGAGTCTTGGAACTTTATTCGCCTTCATGGTCGTAGCCCTCGGTGTTTTGATTTTGCGGATTACTGATCCAAAAGCGCATCGCTCCTTTCACTGCCCAGCAGTTTATTTTACTGCGCCAATGGCGATATTGAGTTGCGGTTACTTGGTATGGAGTCTGTTAATGCAAAACGGAGTTTGGTTTATGCTATGGTCCCTACTGGGGCTGATTGTCTACTTTACTTACGGTTATCACAAAAGTCCTCTAGGGAAGAAATCTTAACTCCACTCATCTTCTCAATCACTCCACCAATCGACTCCCCCTCCCCCCTCTCATTCATCACCACTGCTGCTATTTCAATTTTTCTACTCCTTAAAACTTCAACAGCAGTAAGCGTGTGACTAATCGCGCCGAGATAGTTTGTACTCACGAGCAAAACAGGAATTTTTAGCTCAACCGCTAAATCCAAAAAGGTTTTTTGCTGATTAATAGGAGTCATAACACCACCAGCTGCTTCGATCAAAAGCGTTTTGCCATCTTTCTTCGCTTCCAAGATTCTTTTCTTACAAAATTTCTTTAATGCGGCGAAGTCGACATTGCCGGCAAAGTGCGGGGAGACCGCTTTTCTGAAGCGCCAAGGCGAGATGGCGTCAAGATTTTTTTTGGAAATCTCGAGTCCCATCGCAGTTAAAATTCTTGCGGAATCGGAAGCTAGAGCACGTCTAAAATCTTTTGCCTTAGCTCGCGAGTTATCTTGCCCAAGCTGCGAGAAAAATTTTTTCTCAGATATGCAACTATCTGAAAAAAATTTATCCGAAGTAGATTGGGCAAGATAACCGCGAGATGGGGTAAAAGATTTTAGACGTGCTCTTAGGTCATCGTCGTGAAAGCCTGTAATTACTGGCTTGATCGCGATTACATCAGGATTGTTAAGACAAAGCTTTTCGACTAAAAAACTTTTTCCAACATCAGTGCCAATACCGAGGATGAGATAATTATCTCGCTTTGGTGAGGCGTCTAGCGCAGTTCTTTTGAGCATCGCAGCAAGGCATATAAAGACATACGGTGAGCGAGAAGCACAAAAAAACTGCGCTAGACGCCCACCAAAGTTAGAGATAATTACTTCATCTTGGAGAATGTGGAGTAGATTGGACCAAACACCGCGATCGTAATCCACGCAATCATACCGCCCATAACCATGGTGATGGTAGGCTGGATCATGCTTACCAACTTGTCGATCGAGTCATTAATTTCGCGGTCGTAGAAGAATTTGATGTTCTGCAATGCGCTTTCCATGTTACCACTTTCTTCGCCGACTTTGAACATACGCACAACAAGACTAGGAAAATAGCCAGTCGCTCCAATTGATTTCGACAAGGATTGCCCATCAGAAATCTGTTGTTTGACCGTAATGATACTTTTTTTGATCGCTCGATTTTTAATGGCGCCGCTCGAGGCATCTAAACATTCCAACACACCAAGACCACTTTTGAATGTCATCGAAAAAAGCTGACAAAATTTTGCTGCATCAATCTTGATCATAATCGCACCAATAATCGGAACTTTGAGTTTGAAGTTGTCGAGCATCACCGCCATTTCTTCTGAAGAGTGAGCAAGGATTCTAAATGAGATCCAGAGAATTGGGGGAGTAATGAGAAGAACGTGCCAATAGCCTTTTACAAAGTCAGAAAATGCGATGAGAGAGGTTGTGGTTACGGGAAGTTTAATATCCTGCGCAGCCAAGAATCCCGTGACTTTCGGCACGACAACGGAGGTCATGATACCCATGATTAAGAACATCAAGCCTAATCCAAACATCGGACCAGTGGTCGCTTTTTTGGTTTTACGTTTGATATCCATCGACCACTTAATGTCTTCGATGATGCTATTAAAAGCGCTGGATAGGTTGCCAGTTTTCTCACCCATGGCGATTAGTCCAACGTGAATTGGATTAAAAACATCGGGACGTTTGCCCAAACTTTCCGAGAAGAAGGAACCGTTTTTAATCGACTCTTCAACTTCGCTCATGATGTTTTTTACCTGTTGGGAATCAGCGCTTTCGATTAAGTCGTGGATCGAGTCGGCGATTGACACGCCGGTTTTCTCGAGCTGCTCAAGATGCACGAAGATGGTGATTAGTTCTTTTGGTGTTATGCTGGCGCCAAACAACCCACTACCCGCGGATTTTTCTTCTTTAAATGAGATCAGTTCAAGTTGAGTAGCGCGCAACAAGGTCGAGAGTTCGGCAGGATTTTCTGCTGATAATTTTCCGGTTACATATTTTCCGGAATCATTGATCGCTTTGTAACGGTAATGATGCATGAATTGCTCAGTGCTCAGTGCTCAGTGCTCAGTGCCTAGGCTCTTTAAACTCTGAGCACTGGGCACTTTTGCACTGGGCACCAATATCTAACGTTTCTTACGAATCTTTTTTAGGATCATCTCGCGTTTTATTTTGGAGATGCGGTCGACGAAGGTGATACCGTTGAGATGATCGATTTCATGTTGGATGCATGTGGCAAGGAGGCCGGACATGGTTTCTGTTTTTTCTAACCCCATGAAGTCAAGATATTTTACCTTCACTTTGTTTGGTCGTATCACTTCGGAACGAGCGCCAGGAAAAGACAGGCAGCCTTCATTGTAAGGCACGCATTCTTCCGATGACCAAATGATTTCTGGGTTAACGAAATAACGTGGATTGCTGCTTATAACATGTACATGTCCGCAATGCTCGTATCCTTCATGATCTTCAATTTTGTAATCCACATCAATCACCAGAATGCGCTTTAAAACACCAACTTGTACCGCAGCCAGACCAACTCCACTCTCGGCATACATCGTACTCACCATGTCTTTCATCAATTCACGTAACTCGTCATCTATCTTATCAACTATCTTAGAAACCTTCCTCAGAAGAGGGTCGGGAGCAATTATGAGGGGAAGTGTTTTCATTTTAATGTTGATTTTCCTTGCCAGGATTAATCTTCTCTGACCTTACACCACTAACCATATCACTACCTGGCTTAGCGGCAACCATATGCTGGAATAATGGATTTATTACTTTTACCACTTCTTCAGCAAACTGCTTAGAAAGAATTGTTGCAGCCAGTGCACCTCCCGCTCCTCGATA
>VGDN01000055.1 GCA_016869695.1 Alphaproteobacteria bacterium | reverse complement strand
TCGCGACAATCGAAAAGAATTACGACGTACACATCTTCATGCATATCAGCGACGATGTTGGCTCGCAGGGCTTTAACATCAAACGTCGCAAGAGCCTGTCGGATGATGAAAGACGTGAGATCGAGATGCAGGTTGTAACCGGCAAGGTGAACCAGCTTGGACTCGAGAAGAGTTACCTCGACAGCTACCAAGAAGGTGAAGTGCAAGAGCGCTCATCCGACCAACGCAGCAGAAGATCGCACGACAACAGAAAGAAAAACCGTCGTGACCGTGACCGTGAGCGCGTCGGTGACAAGAGAGAGTCGTTTTTTGGGAAGTTGTTTTCCTTTGGCAAAAAGTAAGATTGTGCCTATGTAGGCACAATCTTATTTTAGCCAATGCTGAAGCGGCTCTAGGCAGTAAAAATGAGTTCTGATTTTGATGTCATTGTAATCGGTGGTGGACATGCGGGAGTCGAGGCGGCATGCGCCTCGGCACGAATGGGAGCTAAAACTTTGCTTGTCACTAAAAAGCCAGAAAATCTCGGTGAAATGTCATGTAACCCCGCGATTGGCGGGGTGGCGAAGGGAACCATCGTCAGAGAAATCGATGCTCTTGATGGGGTGATGGGTCAGGCGATTGACCGAGCCGGCATTCATTTTCGCATCCTTAATTCATCCAAAGGTGCCGCTGTGCACTCGCCGCGCGCGCAGGCTGACCGCAGCCTCTACAAAAAAGCGATCAACGAAATCCTTAAAGATTACCCCAATCTAGAAATCCGCTTCGCCACCGTTGAAGACATTCAGGTCACTAACGACCAAGTTTCCTCGGTCTCTCTTACCACTTACCACTTACCCCTTACCACTAAGTCAGTCATACTGACCACCGGCACCTTCCTTCGCGGCGTCATCCACATCGGTGACAAAAAAATTCCCGCCGGACGTGTCGGCGAAGAGCCTTCGCACGGACTTTCAAAAACCTTAGAGCTTCATGGTTTTGCGCTAGCACGCCTTAAAACCGGCACGCCACCACGCATCTTAAAATCCTCGATTAACTTCGCCGGACTTGAGGAGCAGCCAGGCGACAACCCACCGCAACCCTTCTCCTACCTCAGCGAAAAAATCACAGTTCCACAAACTTCCTGCTTTATCACTTACACCAACAAGCGCACACACGAGGTCATTCAGGGTAATCTTCATAAATCAGCAATGTATGGTGGACACATAGCTGGCGTGGGTCCGCGCTACTGTCCGTCGATCGAAGATAAGATTCATCGTTTTGCTGACAAAGAGCGACACCAGATTTTTCTAGAGCCGGAAGGCTTGGATTCAGATCTGGTTTATCCAAACGGCATCTCCACTTCGCTGCCGGCAGATGTTCAGCTTGAGTTTCTAAAAACCATTCCCGGCTTAGAGAATTGTACCGTTACCCAGCCTGGCTACGCGATTGAATATGACTTCGTCGATCCACGTGAGTTGTTGCCAACTCTAGAAACTAAAAAAATCCGCGGTCTCTTTTTTGCCGGTCAAATCAACGGCACGACGGGCTACGAAGAAGCTGCAGGGCAGGGGATTGTAGCTGGGATTAATGCCGGGTTGAGATGTTTTTACTCCCCCCTTGAGGGGGAGTCGATAAACGAAGTGAGTCGGTTGGGGGTTGACCCTTCCCAGGATCACTTGCTTGCGCAAGCTCTCCGACCCTCCCTCAAGGGGAGGGTTGAACCCCAGTTTGTTCTCGATCGCTCTTCCAGCTACATCGGCGTAATGATCGATGACCTTACAAGCCTTGGTACCTCTGAGCCATACCGTATGTTAACCTCGCGCGCTGAATATCGCTTAAGCATACGCGCTGACAATGCTGACCTGCGTTTGACGCATATGGGGATTAATGTTGGATGTGTCTCTTCCTTGCGCGCTAAAAAATTTTTGGAAAAAAAATCGCGCCTCGACTCAGCAAAAAATCTCTTGAATGAGCTAAAAATTTCTCCGGCAAAACTTGTTGAGTTTGATGTGGTGATTAAGCAGGACGGAGTAGTGCGCAGCGCTTTCCAGCTTCTGTCATTTCCCGAGATTGATTTTTCTACTCTTACAAAAATTTGGCCGGCGCAAATTTCTCAAATCGACACGCCAACAAAACACCAGATTGCCATCGATGCGCTTTATGCTTTCTACCTCGAGCGCCAACAGCGTGACTTGGAAATCTTTCGCCAAGACGAGAATCTCAAGATTCCACTTGATCTTGACTATACCAAAATTCAGTCTCTTTCAAATGAAGTGCGTGAAAAACTAAACCGTTTTAGACCCGCTACCATCAAGGCCGCATTCAAGATTCAAGGCATCACTCCTGCATCGATTATGGCGGTGATGATTTACCTGAAAAACAAGTATAAAAAACATGAAAACTAAGCTAAGCATTTTTGTAGGTTTTTTGTTTGCCTTCATCTCGCCAGCCCTTGCCGAGACTTATGTTTCAACGGCTGACGTGATTAGTCAGATCGAAAAAAGTTTGGTGTTTGACAAGTCATCACGGCAGCAAATGGATTTCTACAAGAAGAGCAAAAACAGAGAAAGTAAGAGCGATGTTAAGGCAGATAATAATAAGAGCGGTTCGGGGATTAGCATTGTCGTAACCGAGACTAGATCGGATAATCAGGATCTGCGTGAGAAGGAGCGTCTCGCTTACAACCTAGTTTTGATTGGGCAGTATGAAGCGGCCATTGAGCTCTACAAACAAGTGGTCGCAAAGGAGCCAAGAAATTCTTACGCAAAATTTTCCCTCGCCACTGTTTATCAAAAAATTGGGCAGTTTCGTCAGGCTAAAAATCTTTATTACCAAATGCTGAAAGATGGTGCGGATAACCAAGATCAAATCGTTGGAAACTTGCTTGAGATTTTGATTCAAGACACGCCGCAAGACGCGACATATCTGCTTTCAAGGCTAGCTGTGCAAAATCCTGATTCCGCGAATATCATGGCTTATGCGGCTATGGCTTACAACAAATCAAAGAACTACGACCAAGCGATCTCTTTCTTCCAAAAAGCGATCAAGCTCGACTCCGACAATATCGACTACAAATACAATCTCGCTGTGATTTATGATGGGATGGAAAAATATCGCGAAGCAGTTGAGCTTTACTCCGAAGTGGTGCGCAAAGCTCCAAATGACATACAGTCAATTCCAGTCGACCAAGTCAAAAACCGCCTCTTATTCATTAGTAAAAAAGTTTAGTACATACGCTTCGACAAGCTCAGCGTGACCGGATAATGTCACCCTGAGCTTGTCAAAGGGTGACCTCTTGCCTCATATGATGGAAAAAATTTTGGCTTATGCTAAGAAACAACACTGTTCTGATGTTCACATCACAACTGGCTCTATGCCTTCGATGCGTATTGATGGAGATATTACTCCGATTCCTAACTCTCCCATTCTTACAGCAGAGCAGGTTCTAAGCATGATTCATTCGACCATGAATGATCATCAGAAGAAAATTTACGCTGAAAAAATGGAGTTGGATTACTCGTTGCAGATCGGTGATACCATGCGTTTTCGTGCCAATGCTTTTCGCACGATTAATGGACCGGCGATCGTCTTTCGTGAAATCCCTACCGAGATTAAAAGTTTAGATATGCTGCATGCGCCGGAAATCGTCCGTGGTTTGGCTAAGGCAAAAAAAGGGATGGTTTTGGTGGTGGGTCCAACCGGTAGCGGTAAATCAACAACTCTCGCTGGTTTAATTGACCACATTAACGCCAATCACAGTCACCATATCCTAACCATCGAAGACCCGGTGGAGTTTGTGCATAAATGCAAGAAGTCGCTCATCAACCAACGCGAAGTTGGCAACAACACCGCATCATTCGCGGCAGCTTTGAAGAGTGCGTTGCGTGAAGATCCGGATGTGATTCTGGTTGGTGAAATGCGTGACATCGAAACGATCCACTTAGCGCTTACTGCCGCTGAAACTGGTCACTTGGTTTTAGGAACTCTACACACCAGCTCAGCTGCACAAACCATCAACCGTATCATTGACGTATTTCCTTCGGAAGATAAAGCAGTAGTGCGCACAATGTTGTCTGGTTCTATCAAAGCTGTGGTTTCGCAACGTTTGTTGAAGAAGCAGGGTGGTGGTCGTGTTGCAGCTTATGAAATCATGCTTGCCAACTCGTCGATTCGTAACCTCATCCGCGAAGACAAGATTCCGCAAATCAACTCCATCATCGAGCTAAGTAAAAAAGTCGGAATGTGCTTGATGCGCGATTCGATTAATGACCTGCTAGTCAAAGGCTTCATCACTTCTGAAACTGCTGAAGAAGCACTTTCTGCGAACGACTAAATCTTCCTTATCACTTACCCCCCTTATCCCTGATCCAATGAAATCATTATTCCGTACCAAAAGTCTCAACTCTCTCATGGAAGAGGTGAAGAAAAATTCTTTGAAGAAAAGTCTTGGCGCGCTTGATTTGGTGCTACTCGGCGTCGGTGGTGCGATCGGCACTGGCATCTTCGTTTTAACTGGTGTTGCTGCGGCGGAGCACGCGGGGCCCGCGATTGCGATCTCTTTCATTATTTCCGGATTGGTCTGCATGTTTGCAGGATTAGCTTACACCGAACTTGCTTCCACCGTTCCAATCGCTGGTAGTGCTTACACCTACTCTTACATAGTGTTCGGTGAATTAGTTGCTTGGCTTGTTGCTTGCGGATTGATTTTGGAATACACGGTAGCGGCCTCGACTGTTGCTGCGGGTTGGTCTGGATATTTTGTTGGAATGCTAAAACAGGGTGGAGTCGAATTGCCGGAATATCTAACCAAAGTCCCGTCTGAAGGCGGAGTCATTAATCTCCCAGCGGTTTGCATTGCTCTGTTTGTTGGTTTATTGCTTTACAGCGGAACACGCGAAAGCGTAATCGTCAACCGTGTTTTGGTTGGTTTGAAGCTGACTATTATTTTTGTCTTTTTGGTTGTTGCTGTGCCGCATATTAAGATGGAAAATTATGCGAATTTTTTTCCGTTTGGCATCAATGGAGTCCTGACTGGTGCGGGTACAATCTTCTTTGCATATCTCGGATTTGATGCGGTTGCAACTACTGCCGAGGAATGTCGCAATCCTAAAAAAGATATCCCAATCGGGATCATTGGTGGACTAACCATCTGTACTTTGATCTATGCCGTTGTTGCCATGGCGCTCACTGGCATTGTGAATTATTCCACACTCAACAATGCCGAACCGATGGCACGCGCACTGCGTGACAATGGTAGCAATATCGGCTCAGCCCTAGTGGCAACTGGTGCGATTGCTGGGATGGTTACAGTGTTGTTGGTGATGATGTATGGCCAGACGCGCATCTTCTTCGCCATGTCGCGCGACGGCTTGATTCCCGCAGCTTTCAGCAAGTTGCACAAAAAATATGGTACGCCCTACATCAATTGCATCTTGGTTGCAGTTGCAGTTTGCTTGATTTCTGGATTCACACCAATCCGCACCATGGGTGAGATGAGCAGCCTTGGCACGCTTGTCGCTTTTTGTGTAGTGTCGAGTGGTGTTGTAGTGTTGCGTATTCAACGTCCTGACATTCCTCGTGCCTTCCACTGTCCGGCGGTTTTTGTGGTCGCCCCACTAGCAGTCATCAGCTGTGGCTATTTGATTTACACCTTGCTGCTTGAGTCCGGCAAACCTTTCTTCATCTGGTTCGCCTTCGGCCTCGCCGTTTATTTCTTTTACTCGCGCAAGAGATCTCCTCTCAATAAATGATG
Organism: Alphaproteobacteria bacterium; assembly: GCA_016869695.1. Taxonomy (GTDB): domain Bacteria; phylum Pseudomonadota; class Alphaproteobacteria; order Rickettsiales; family UBA1997; genus UBA2645. Next base: position 1,591 of record VGDN01000055.1, on the reverse strand, counting down.
ACATCTAACTACAACCACAAACTATCCGAAGCCAAGTGGCAGAAGGTTTGGGCGGAAAAAAAAACTTTTAAATTCGACGAAAAATCAGCGGCCGAAAAATATTATGTGCTCGAGATGTTTCCCTATCCGTCGGGAAAAATTCACATGGGGCATCTACGTAACTACACGATCGGCGATGCTCTAGCCCGTTTTAAAAAAATGCAGGGCTTCAATGTTTTGCATCCGATGGGATTTGATGCTTTCGGTCTTCCTGCTGAAAATGCTGCACTTGAACACAAGATTCATCCCGAGAGCTGGACACTGAAAAATATTGAACAGATGCGTAGCGAGTTGAAGTCAATCGGGCTCTCGCTTGATTGGGATCGCGAAGTGATCACCTGCCTTCCTTCCTACTACAAACATGAGCAAAAAATCTTCCTCGATTTTGTCAAACATGGCCTTGCTTACCAAAAAGAATCTTACGTCAACTGGGATCCAATCGACCAAACTGTTCTCGCCAACGAACAAGTAATCGACGGCCGCGGCTGGCGTTCTGGCGCGTTAGTTGAAAAGAAGAAACTCAAGCAGTGGTTCCTAAAAGTTTCTGATTTTTCGGAAGAGCTTTTGAGCGAATTAAAAAACCTTCCTGGTTGGGATGAGCGCGTGCTCACAATGCAAGAAAAATGGATTGGCAAGAGTGAAGGTCTGATCATCAACTTTCTACATTCAAAGGTGTCAGACACTAAAGTGTCAGACACTAAAGTGTCAGACACTAAAGTGTCTGACACCTTTGAATCGATTCCGGTTTATACAACTCGCCCCGACACGCTCTTCGGCGCTTCATTCATCGCGATTTCGCCGAATCATCCAATCGCATTAGAATTAGCTGAAAAAAATTCTGATCTCAAAAATTTCATTACTGAATGCAATCGCTCGGCTGTTGACGAGCAAACTTTAGAGAAGCAAGAAAAACGCGGATTCAAAACCGTTTTACAAGTTGAACATCCTCTCGATCCAACTTGGAAATTAGACGTTTACGTCGCCAATTTCGTTTTAATGGATTACGGCACTGGCGCGATTTTCGGCTGTCCGGCGCACGACGAACGCGATTTCGAATTTGCCAAAAAATACAACTTACCGATCCGTCAAGTTGTCGAAAATTACGAAAAATTTTTAGCAGAAACTGATTTAATTAATTTTTCCGATCCTGCGATCCGATCAGTAATCTCAAGCCTTCAAGCCAAGTCAAAAGATCAAGCTGAACTCGCAAAATTAGCCTTCGAATTCGTGCGTGACGAAATCAATCACGCAATGGACGACAAAAAATACCTCATCGAAAAACCATTTTTGAAAGCGAGCGAAGTCTTGTCAGCAAAGGTTGGATTCTGCTTCGGAAAATCAATTTTACTGTGCGCTATTTTGCGCGGATTAAAAATTCCGTGTGGATTTTCCGACCAACTTTTGATGTTCGACGAAAATATTTCCGACCGCAAAATCATTCACACCGTTAACGCGATTTACTTGAATAAAAAATGGATTCGCGTCGACGCCCGCGGCAACAAGCCGGAAGATGTAAATGCAGAATTTGGCGGACAGCTCGCTTACGAAGCGC
>VGDN01000054.1 GCA_016869695.1 Alphaproteobacteria bacterium | reverse complement strand
CCTGTCGAGATTTTTGCTCACCCAACTCTGCGCGAAGAAAGTGGATTAGCGATGTCATCAAGAAATCATAGATTGTCAGAAGCCACAAAAATCAAGGCTGCAGCGCTGTTTAGAATTTTGTCGGAAATAAAATGTGATCCAAAAATTCTGTCCAGGAAAGTAGATGAGCTACTTAAAGTCGGCTTTGAGAAAATCGATTATCTTGAAATTCGTGACGAAAAGAATTTGGAATTAGTCACGAATTTTCCTGCGCAAAATCCTGCACGCATTTTTGTTGCGGCGCATATCGAGGGTGTGAGATTGATTGACAATTTGGTGATCTAAGCCCATGAAATCCCTCACTCCTTCAAATACTCTTCCAAACATGTACTATATCATCCTAAGCAATATTGGTCTGGCGGTGATGGTGATTTTGCTGTATCTCCGTTATTCGCATGTGCGCGTTTCTTTGACTAGCGAGATTAAAACCTTGCGTCGTAAATTTGATGAGCAGTCAGATTCACTGCGGGTTGCCGATGATAGGCTGGTGCAAGGAACCATGCTTGATTCACAAAAGATTCAGTCGCTGTTAACCGAGATTGATGAGCTTCGTAAGGAAAAGGAGAATGAGGTAAAGCTTCGCCTAAATGCCGAGAAGCAAGTTGAGATGACTCTGCAGAAAGTGCAGGATCTCGAGCATCGCATGGAAGATTGGACGCGTATGCAAGATGCAGTGATGCAGGACTCAAAAGATGCGATCATCAAGGTTGGTAACGAACTCTACCGCAAGTTGAATGACAGCTACAAGCAAGAGGTGGATACCACGCGGAATCTTGTGGGGCGAGTTTCGAAATCGGTGACTGATTTCTTTGATAATTTTAAGGCCACTCTAGCTAATCCGCCCAAGCCACAAGAGGTTGAAACAACTCCTAAACCAGAAGCTGCTTACGAGCTTAACCTTAATATCCACGTTGATGATTTGGCTAAGAAGCTAGTACCAGAGTTGGTTGAGACCATGAAAGCCAGCGGTCATTTGGCGAATAAGGATTATTTTTTACCGGCAAATTTTGATGAGCAGAAAGCCAAGCTGCTTTTGTGCGAAGTGGCTTTTGTGGGAAATGAAGTGCTCAACATCATCGATTTTAAAGCCTGTAACTACTTGGCTGAGTTTGAGCAGCTATGCACTCAGGACAAGTTTGCGGCCGAGAATCATCTCAAACAAAAACTCGACAAATATTTCGCCTATCTGAGCAATCCAAAATATCACGAATCGATTTTGAAAGCGATGACAGCCACCAGAGTTAAGTTCGAAAAAATCATTACCATTGTTGTGGTGCCAACTAAACAAAAGCTGCAACTGCTGAAGGAAATTCGCTACTACGAAAAAGCACGAAGATATGGCTTTGAGGTGATGGATATGGACGGAGTGAATAACATTGTCCTTTGATGCATTTTAACGACCTCACCAACTCCGACTGGCAGAATTTTATTTACCTAGCACTGATTCTGGTGGTGCTGATCTCCAGCGTTTTTTCGCGGCGCAATCTTGAATTTACTAAAATACTAAAATACCTGGCGATCTGGGCAGGCATTGGTTTTGTGGTGATTGCTCTTTATGCCTACCGTTTCGAATTTGCCGATTTCAAATCGCGGATTGTTGGCGAAATAAATCCATCGCGGGCGCAGGTGAATAAAGATGGTGAGATGGTAATCAATCTTGCAAGTGACGGCCATTTTTATCTCGATTCCAAAATAAACTCAGTTCCCGTCCGCTTCATGATTGATACAGGTGCTAGTGATGTTGTGTTGAGCTTGTCTGAGGCAAAAAGAGTGGGGATTGATGTGACGAAGCTGCATTTCAACAAAGCCTACCAAACCGCTAACGGCACATCTTTTGGAGCCACTATTTTGCTCGATGAACTCGAGATTGCCGGTGTGAAATTCTACGATGTTTTTGCTTCCGTTAACTCAGCCCCAATGGGTATATCACTACTCGGCATGAGCTTCCTGCGCCGCTTCAAGAAATATGAATTTTATCAAGATAGGTTGGTTTTGGTTGTTAGTCGCTAGCAACCTAAAACCTCACCCTCACGCCAGCCGCAGCAATAAAATTATCCACTCTCTCCCCGATCTGTTTCGCTAAACTTGCTGTGCCAAAAGTTTTTTTGTGGTAACGTAGTGCAAAATATGGGGCGAATTTGCGACTTATTTCGTAGCGAGTTGCCACGCCAAGCTCCAATTCTGCCAAGCCAGATTTAACCTCCAGTTTCGGAATATTTTGTGCAAAAAAATCAGCCTCAAAATAAGGCTGAGCGATTAATCGCTGCGTGAGAAAAATATCGACTTCCTGCTTCAGCCTAGCGCTCCAATTACCTTGATTACTTACAAAAATATGGGCGTCAGTTTCAAACCATTGTGGTGCCAAGCCTTCAACGCCAAGGGTTAAATAGTGGACAGTCTCGTTGGAAAAATCGGTTTTAAAATCGTGACGCGCACCGAATTGCAGATCCCAAAAAGGGGCGACATTCCTACTGTAGAGCGCCTGCGCTTCGAGTTTTCTTTCATATTTTCCAAAATCCTTGTGCTCACTTTTTAGCCACAGGCGATTCATATCGCCACCAATCCAGCCGTCCAAATCCCAACCGCGTGCCGCTCCATCACGTGCTTCGCCAATGTCCGCTTCGGCGATAAGCGAATGGTGGATTTGATTATTCTCACCATGCTTCATTCCTTTAGTCTGAGATTCCTGAAGAGTTGACTTGTCCACCGTAATCGAACTCATCATCCCGCTTGCCATATGGAATAAGAGGTGGCAGTGGAACGCCCATTCTCCCGCTTCATCCGCAGTTAGAAGCGTGGTAACGGTTTGCGCCGGCGGAATCACCACCGTGTGTTTATTCGGCAGCCACTTCATTTCCCGTCTGTTCTCTAACTGCATAAACATCCCATGTAGGTGGATAGGATGTGCCATCATGGTTTCGTTGATGAATTTCAGGCGCACTCTTTCGCCGAGTTTCAGATGTATCGGCTGCGGAAACTTCTCGCCGTTAATCGTCCAGATGTAGCGATTCATTGTGCCACCAAACTTAAACTCGATTTCACGCGTGGGCTCGCGCAAATCTTTTTGCGGCGTAAGCGCAGTGAGATCGGAATATTCCAGCGCCTTATTTCCCGCTGGCGTGCCGTGCTTATCCCAGCCACTCTCACCCATCCCTTCATGCATATGCCCAACATGACCCAAAGCACCAACTTCTGACGCTGCAAAATTTTGACGCAAATGACTCGGTGAACTTGATTGTATGTTCTTATACACTCTGCGTTCACCGTCCTCATTTTCGTTCAAAATTTCTTGATCAGAAAGTTTGGCGGTTTGGGTCATGTTGGGCATATCCGCCATTGTCAGCTGCGCACGTGGACGCATTTTTGGAACCTCTCCCACCATTCCTTCTCGCGGCGCTAAACTAGCCGCCACGTGGCCGGTGCGATCTAACGACTCCGCGAAAATCGTGTAAGCATCCTCTGTTTTTGGCTCGATGATAACGTCATAAGTTTCTGCCGGTGCGATCCTGAGCTCATCAATCACAACTGGTTTTACTGGCTGTCCATCTGCCTCGATGAGCTTCATCTGCAGGCCAGGAATCGAGAGATCAAAAATTGTCATCGCTGCTGCATTAACAAAACGCAGTTTAATTTTTTCACCTTTTTTGAAGAGTGCCGACCAATCTTTTTTGCCGTTTATCAGAAAGGTGTAGTTGGTGACATCACTTAAGTCTGTAGGGTCCATTCGCATATCACCCCACACCATATAATCCGAAAGTGCCGTCCAGAATCCGTCATTCTTTACGTCAGAAAGAAAGCTGGATAGCGTGCGTTTGTTGTAGTTGTAGTAGCCGGAATCGATTTTGAGATTGTTCAAAACCGCGTTTGGATTTTCCTGTATGAAGTCGGATAAAAGAACGACATGATCTTGATGCACCCCCTTTGTCGCGCTAACGCGTCGACTCGATCCCTCTAAATAGGGGGATCCTGGCTTACTCATTTTAGCACCACCTTTGCTGCTTGGGTTGATGACCAGTGCCCCATACATCCCCATCTGCTCCTGCAAGTTTGAATGCGAGTGATACCAGTAAGTTCCCGCCTGCCTGATTTTGAATCTGTAAGTAAATGTCGTGCCTGGCGCGATGCCGTGAAAACCGTTGAGCCCCGGTACTCCATCCATTGCTCCGTCGAGTAAAATTCCGTGCCAATGAATCGAAGTTTCTTCATCCATCAGATTGGTGACGTTAACCACCACCCCTTCGCCCTCTTGCCACTCTAGGGTTGGGCCTGGTATTGAATCATTAATCGTGATCGCCTCGACCGCTTTACCAGTGATAAAGACATTCTGCTTTTTGATGGCGAGGTCATAAGTTTTGGCGAGTGCTGGTGTGGATAGGAGTAGGAGTAGCAGTGCCAGCCTACTCATTCTCCGACAACTTCCGAGCCTGATCATCAGCGATCAGCGCCTCGATGAACTCATCTAAATCTCCAGTCATCACATCGTCGATTCTATAGCTGGTTAGGTTGATGCGATGATCAGTGACACGGCTTTGTGGGAAGTTGTAAGTGCGGATGCGCTCAGATCGATCGCCACTTCCCACCTGCTCTTTTCTCGCTAATGCCCGCTCTTTTTCTGCTCTTTCACGCTCCGCTTCATAAAGCCGCGAGCGTAATACCTTCATGGCTTTCTCACGATTTTTGATCTGTGATTTTTCATCCTGCATTGACACTACGACACCTGTTGGGATGTGAGTAATCCGCACCGCCGAGTCAGTTGTGTTCACCGATTGCCCACCTGGTCCAGAAGAGCGAAACACGTCAATCCGCAAATCTTTTTCATCGATTTTGATGTCGATATCTTCGGCTTCAGGCAGCACGGCGACCGTTGCCGCAGAAGTGTGCACGCGCCCCTGGTTTTCAGTTTCGGGAACGCGTTGCACGCGATGTACACCTGATTCAAATTTCAAACGCGCAAAAACTCCGCGGCCAGAAATCGAAGCGGAAGCGTCTTTGTAACCGCCAAGTCCAGTGTCGGAAATCGACAGAATCTCAAACTTCCAGCGTCGCTTTTCGGCATATCTTTGATACATGGCGAAGAGCTTGTAAGCAAAGAGCGCGGCCTCTTCTCCGCCAGTGCCGGCGCGAACTTCGAGGATCGCATTTTTCTCATCAGCCGCATCCCTTGGCAACAGCGCCAGTTTTATTTTCTGCTCAAGTTCCGGAAGTTTTTTAGTCAGATCGAAGCGCTCTACTTCCATCATGTCGCGCATGTCCTTGTCGTCAGTTGCCGGCAACATTTCGTCGATGTCGGCGATGTCTTTTTGCATTTTGCGATATTCACCAATCAGCGCCACCACAGGCGCTGCATCAGAATGCTCTTTCGAAATCTTAGCAAAATTTTGCCCAAGCGCCACAGGGTCGAGCAGCTTTTTTTCCAGCTCGTTAAACTTAGTAACAATGCCGTCGAGCTTTTGTGTGAAGGACATCAGGAATTATTTTGATTTTGGATTTTTGATTTGGTTCTTGCTCAGATCAGAAATCTAAAATCAAAAATCCTAAACCGCATGCGGCTCTTTGCTCTTAAAAAAGTTTTTGCGGGAGAGGTTTAGGATAAATTTCATGCTGACTAGAATGGTCAGACAGCCAATGACCTTGCTGGCGGTGAGCGATTCGCCGAGAAATATTGCGCCTAAAATCGTGCCGAAAAATGGGATGAGCAAGACTACGCTAACCACGGTGCGCGCGGTTTCTTCGGCAGCGAGTTTGAAATAAAGAGCGTAGGCAATGCCGGTGCAAATCAGTCCAAGACCAAGTAGGGCAAGTAAATTTCGGGAGTTAATCAGGAAGAGATCACCGTAGAAAATTGCCGGCGAAAGAATCAGTGCAGCATAAATCACGCTGCCGGTTGCCAGCGACATCGAGTCAATTTTTTGGCATTTGGAGTTGATGTAGATAGAGGAGGAAGCGTAGGAAATACAAGCGCAGAGGATGGCTAAAACGGAGATGATGTGCAGCGGTGTTAGTTCAAAATTTACACCACTTCCTGTTGATGTAATCACGACACCAACCATGCCGAAAACCACTCCGATTATGGCGTTGCGATCGACATGACGACGCAAAATCAAAATCGAAATCAACACTTCGAACATCGGAATAGTGCCGGCCAAAATCGCCACGATACCGCTGTCGAGAGTCTTGGCGGCAAGAGCAAAAAGCGTGAATGGTAAGGCGGAATTAAAGAAGCCAACGAGTAAGTAGTGACGAAAATTTTTACGAAAAAAAATCTTTTTGCGGCGGATTAGGGAGATGGCGTAAAGCAGTGCCCCTCCTAGTGCTAGGCGGGAGAAGGCAATAAAAAAAGGCGACAGATTTTCAGCGGCAATCTTGGTGAAGATGGCGAAGCTAGACCAAATGAAGCCTAGAAAAACAAGGATGAAGAGGTTGCTTCGTTTATGCATTTGTTAGAAAATCAATCATTTTCCCAGCTACATCTACACCAGTCGCGGTCTCAATTCCTTCAAGGCCGGGTGAGGAGTTTACCTCTAGAAGTTTTGGGCCGGAACTTGCGCGCACCATATCCACACCAGCAACATCAAGACCAACCAACTTCGCTGCTTTAATCGCTAACACTCTTTCCTCGTCACTGATTTCAACCGCACGGGCTGTGGCGCCAAGATGAATATTAGCACGGAACTCGCCTTCTTGTGCGATGCGTTCCATAGAAGCCACGACCTCATCGCCGATGACAAAACAGCGCAGATCGCAACCCTTCGATTCTTTGACGTAATGCTGTACTAATACGTCTGCCTTCAAGCTACGAAAAGCGTTAATCACACTCTCCGCTGCCTTACCAGTTTCCGCTAAAACCACACCGACGCCCTTAGTTCCTTCGAGCAGTTTAACTACGAGGGGTGTGCTGCCGACCAGCTTAATCAAATCCTTAGTGTCGTATGATGAGTTGGCGAAAGAAGTGAGAGGTACGCCCACACCATGCTGCGCCAGGATTTGCAGTGTATGCAACTTGTCGCGCGATTTGGCGATAGCGTCCGAGCCGTTGAGACACCTAATCCCCATCACTTCAAACTGCCTTACAATCGAAGTACCGTAAAAAGTCATGGCCGGCTTGAGACGTGGGATTACGCAATCTGTTCCCTCTAATTTTTTTCTCTCGCCCGAAAAAATTTCGCAGGAATGGGGTGCGATTTTGATGTAACAACTGCCGACATTGGCGAACTCGATTTCATGACCACGTTGACGCGCTGCCTCAATAATTCGTTGGTTGGAATAGAGGTTGGGGTTGGAGGCGAGAAGGATGATTTTCATAAGTTACAAGGTTTGGTTTTTCGGTAGGTTCTAAGAATTTCTTTACGCTTGCGCGTGCCTTGGACAAAGGCTTTGGAGACATCAACCAGCATTTTTGCCTGTTTTACCGCCTCTCTGCCAAGCAACATACGAAAGGCCATGGAG
>VGDN01000053.1 GCA_016869695.1 Alphaproteobacteria bacterium | reverse complement strand
TAATTGAAGAAGTGCGCGGAGTTGGTCTGATGCTAGGCCTAAAGATCAATGAAAAAATTCCTAACAGCGACTTAACGCAAAAGCTAATCGAGCTAGGCCTGCTCGTGATTCCAGCCAGCGACAACGTCATTCGCATCATGCCTCCGCTGATTATCACACAATCTCACATCAAAGAGGCGGCAGAAAAAATCTCACAATGTTTTATTAAGTATAAAGGCTGCTAAAGATCACTGGCGATATCCAAGGTCGTTAATCCTCACCGCATCACACTTCACCACATCCTACTTCATCCGATTACGCAACTTAAGTAACTCAGATATCCCATCATTCCTTGACCTGACTATTTAGGAGATCCGGATTTGAGAATATATTTCTTTTGACCTGAGTTGGTAGCAGCCGGACTCGGCATTTCAACAGCTGAGGGAGTAAAGTTTGTTACATCTTCCACAACCAACTCTTCAGATTTTTTGATTTCTATTTCCGCTTCTATCTCTGCTTTTTTTTGCTGCTTAAGCGATTTACCAACCTCTCCTGATTTGAAGTGGTAAGTCTTCGCAGCGCTGACTGGCTTAGTAGCAACAACAGGTTCTTCCTTCGCTATAACCGGAACAGATTCTTCCTTTACTACGACTGGAGTTGTAACTTCTGCCGACTTCACCTCTTCTACCTTAGCAACCACCTTACCACCTTCACCTTTCTTTAAAAAGAAATGCGAAAGAGGCTCACTACTTTTCTTCACCTTTTTTGGCTTTGTTTCTGTTTTTATTTCTGGTTGCGGTTGAGCGATAGGGGCTGGAGCTGGTGTTGGCAATAACTCCTGCTGCTTAAAATTTTCTGACTTGCTTAGAGCATGCGTTGGCACGATTTCTTGTACTTCAGATCGTGGTTCGGATTTTTGCTTCTTAAACACGAACTTCTTCCCTTTATTACCTTTTTGTAAGGCCGGAGAATCGATGATTATGGTTGTCTGCGCCTGCTCTGCTGCTTGCTGCGCTGCTTGTTGATCTTGTAATGCCTTAAGCTTTGCGGCCTCTTCTGCAGCTAATTTCGCTGCGGCAGCGGCTTTTTCTGCCTTCTCTTTTTCAATCATCGGTGCGAGCTGGGCAACTCGATCTAGGTAAGCGGAGATCATGTCTTGCTCAATCTGATTACCACGATTTCTTGCGATTACAAAAGCATCAGCGAGCTGACCTTTGAGTAGATTGATATCCATGAATTTTACGAAGTTAAACTTCTCAAACATCACGCTTAAACAATCGGAGCAATCAGCATTAACTGCATGAATAATCGCCGACTCACCAACCGAATTAAAGATATCGGCGCGCGCACCTTTCACGAGCAAAATCACCACCGAAGCTTTATTGCCAGCAAGAGCTGCACGCATCAACGGCGTCCATCCTTCATTATCCACCACATCAACATTGGCGCCATTATCAGTTAAGATTCTAACCATATCAGCATTACCTTCGCGGCAAGAAAGATGCAGTGCAGTTGCTCCACCGACATTTTTTTGATTGATCAATGCACCACCAGCTTTGCTAAAAAATTTTACACCATCGACATCACCGCTTACCACCGCTGACATCAATGAATTCACGCCAGTACCGTCATTATTCGGGGCGTCGTAAATATTTTTGATCTGAGCAAAAGATGTACCGCTAACAAAAAAAACTATAGCGGTAGAGATTAACAAAAAAAATTTAGAGAAGCGTTTCATGCAATTGGCTCTAAGATCCGTAGATTATATGGTTTTTTGGAAAGGCGGTTTTGTAAGAAGGCATAAACTTAATTCCAACGATTTTCTAGCTCCTTGATCAGAGACTGATTTTTTGGCTCAAAAGTTTTTTCGATCCACGGCTTGGCACCATGTTTTAGGAGATATTGCACAATGACTTCTTTCTTGTGGCGATAAGCAATCGCCAAAGCCGTGATACCATCTTGATCCATCGCATTAACCTCAGCCCCTTTCGTCACCAACAAATCCACCACCGGCAAAAATCCGACGCGCGACGCTTGCATCAAGTAAGTGCGGCCAGAAGCATCAATATAGGTTAAGTCAGCTTTGTTGCTTACAAGCATCTCCAACTCTTTGAAATCTAGCATCTCAATCGCAATGTCGATCGGGGTATATCCCAACTTGTTCGGCAAATTTGGATCAGCACCTTTGGCCAAAATCGCTGCGATGATTGAATAGCGCCGTAGCAAGAGAGAGTAAGTTAAAATAGTATCTCCAATGGAGTTAGAGGCATTGGGATTTTCAATGTCTTTGTAGATTTCATTAAAGGAGGCGATGTCATTTTGTGAAATTGCCGCAAACAAAAGATCGACTCTTTCTTGAATAGTCGGAACCAGTGGAATGCTACGATTTTCAGTACTGCGATAACGATTTAAAATCGGCAAAGGCGGTAACTCTTCTTGAATAAATGGACTCAAGTCTTTTTTGCGCGGCTGAATTTTTTCTTCCGCAACCTCACTTTCATCACCATCGCTCGTATCGAGCAAATAGCGATTCCGTAGCTCTTGGAATTTCTTTAATTTTGCCTGCTGTTTCTGCTCGTTTTCTTGTCGTTTCTTTTTGATGGCAGCTTGTTTCTTTAGATTTTGTTTCTTGGTGGCGTTTACATTTTGCTGTAGCGGTTTCGTTTCCACCTGTGCTGGTTCTGCCTTAGGCTCTTCTTTGGGCGCATCTTCTTTTTTATTCCCCACTCCACTCTTCATTATCATCTCTTTCACGTTATTTAGCTGAGCGTTTATCTCGTCAATAATTCCATTAGATGGAGTTGGCACCGTTTCTGGAGTTGCTTCTTGCTTCTCCCTTACATCATCAAGCCCAAGCGATTCAACATCAGTAACTGGCTTTTGCTCTTCAGCGGCAAGGGCCGAGCTACAAATTAAAGTAAAAATAAAAAAAAGTCGGAAGAGATTCATGATGCTTTGTTGCGACTAACACAAAACCGCTTTTGCAAAGAAATTTTTATCGTTGTTTGGATGCGAGGAGCGTAAGCGTATCAAGACATACGTGCGCACCGCAGCAGACGAAAACGATAAAAATTTCAAAGCAAAAGGTAGGTTTTGTGTTAGTCGCAATGATCGAAACCTATTTTTTTGGAGAAGGGATGGCACTTAGAAAGACGGCTTATTCCAAGCAAGAAACCTTTAAGTAAACCTTTTTTCGAAATCGCCTCAATCATGTACTGCGAGCAACTCGGGGTGAAACGGCATTTGTAAAAACCGAGAAATGGGGAAAGAAAAAGCTGGTAAAGCCTGATGAACAAGATGGCAATACGCCCAACCTGATTCAAGGAACCGACTTTCCACCCATCATTGCAAGAAGCAAAACGACGAAGCAGTCCATTTTTATTTGTAGATGAATGGATTGTTTCGGCTTTGCCTCGCAATAACATTTTATTTTTTCTCAAAAGACGAAGGTAGAAATTGGTACACAGGCTATACCAATCGCCAAGCTTCCTGATTCGCAAAAATCTCATGCAGCATTTTGTTATTTATTCCGTGACCAGCCTTAGAAGCGCTAAAATGGCCGATGATGTAATGGCCAGCGAGATACATGTCACCCAAAAAATCGAGGGTTTTGTGACGCACAAACTCGTCGGCATAACGTAGTCCATCTTCATTCACGATACCCTCATCCCCAACCACAATAGCATTCTTTAACGAGCCACCTTTGGCCAAACCAAGCTTATGCATTTGCTCAATCTCGCTTTGAAAACAGAAAGTGCGCGCACGGCTGATGTCATTTTTAAAAGAGCTGAGACTGGTATGGTAATCAAACTTCTGATTGGCAATGTGCTTGTGGTTAAAGTCGATATGCAGATCGAGTGAGAATTCTTTTGCTGGCGTTAGCTCAATAAATTTATCCCCATCCTCAACGCGGATTTTTTTTGTGACTTCAATAAAGCGACGCGACTCCACTTGCATATTGATTCCAGCGCATTCGATCAAAAATACGAAAGGTGCTGACGAGCCATCCATTATCGGCACCTCTTCGGCATTTAACTCGACGATTAGATTGTCGATTCCACATCCCCAAATAGCCGCCATCAGATGCTCAATTGTTGCCACTCTAACTCCGAACTCATTAGCAAGCGTCGTGCCAAGATTGGTCGCAACCACATTGTTATAGCTCGCTTTGATCTCGTTCTTGCCCACCTCAACATCAATACGACGAAAAACTATTCCGCTGTTAATATCGGCCGGAGCAAGCGTCATCACTACATTGGCTCCAGAATGCAGCCCAACTGAATTGCAGCTGATTTTACTGTTAATCGTTTTTTGAGAGATGTTGAGCATAAATCAGTGCTCAGTGCTCAGTTGCCAGTGCCATGGCTCTCATAATCTCTGAGCACTGGGCACTGGGCACTGGGCACTAAATTAACTCCACGGCCACTTGGTAGATGTCTTCCCGTTAGCTGTAACTGTCCGGCAAATCAAATCATAGACGGTGACTTTCTTCTTGGTAAAAAGATGAATCTGCGCCCATAGCACAAACAAAATACTCAGAGCAATATTGATGTCGGACGCAGTCAAAGCCTGATAGAGATTGAGTTTGTAGCGAAGTTGGTAAGTGACGAGATAAAACAAAAACGCGAAGGGAAGTACCGAAAGAAAATAATGCAACAAACCGCGACCAAAACTGATCTGCACACCATTTTCCTTAATCAAAACTATTTTCATTATGCGTTTGCCTACCGTGCCACACCAAACTGATGAATTAAGATAGGCGTGATAAGCCCCGCCAACCATGATGATAAGGGCGTAAAAGATGAGCATGTAATAAAAGAGAGGATGATGAATAAAAAAATTCAGATGCTCTGGCGTGTTCTTGAACTCATCAGTGCCAAACTCGGTACGAAACTGCAAAAGGAAATTGTGTAGCTGTTCGTTCATCCACAACATACCAACAATCTGCGCAACAATCATGCGTAAAACCAAAACAATCCAAACATCCAACATTGCCGCAGTGCTACGACGCAGCGAGCTGGCGTAATATGTTTCCTTGGCTTTGAAGCCAAAACTAAAGAGTTTTTCAATGCTCATATCCAAGCTTAGTTAGTTTGATTCGACGATTTTGTTGGTAGAGAATCACCTTGTGTTTATTCGATTCAGTAAACCTGCCGATACATGTCAAATCAAGCCCGATCTTACTTCCCAACTTCGCGATTTTTTCCTGATTTTTTGGATTAACCGCAAAGATAAGTTCGTAATCATCACCAGCGGTGATGAGCTTAAGTGGATTTTCTGTTGTGACCGGCAGAGGAATTGTTTCGAGATGGATTTCAGCCTTAAGCTGCGATGCTTTGCAGATGTGCTGTAGGTCGGCAAGCAATCCATCCGAAACATCAATCGCGCATCTGGAGAGATTCTTGGAAATGAGATCTTGGCCAAGTTTTAGGCGAGGGATCGGAAAAAAATGGCGGTTTAAAAGTGGTAAGTAGTAGGGGGTAAGTGGTAAGTTTCTTTGTTTAACTTTGAGGCCTAAGAAGGCTTCACCGATCTTGCCAGAAACATAGATCAGATCACCAGATTTCGCAGCGTTACGTGAGAGGATTTTGTTGTTTTTGATCTTACCAAAAATCGTGATTGAGAAGACGAGCTTTTCTGCATGTACAGTGTCACCACCAATCAAATAAAGACCAAACTCATTTTGTACCGACTCAAGTCCGCGCGAAAAATCACGCATAAACTTCTCATCAACATGTGCATTTTTAGACAATCCAAGCATGTAACAAAGAGGTATGGCGCCAGCAGCAGCAAGGTCTGAAAGATTTGTTCTTAAAAGTTTGGAGGCGATTCTGAATCCACCGTCAGCAAGCAAAAAATGTACATCTTCAACAAAAACATCTTTACTAATCACCAGATCGCCAATCTGTGCAACATCATCAGCAAGCGCTCGCGCAGCTTTTTGGTTCTTAGTTAGCGGCTTAAAAAATTTTTCGATTAGCTGAAATTCTTTCACAAAAAAAGAGGTCATACTTTGACATACTCAGCATGACCTCTTAGGAGATTTATTTTACTTCCGATCCACCATGCTTCTTTTCTTTTTTCTCCTTTTGTTTTTTGACTTTTTTCTCCGTTTTTACCTCAGATGATTTTGCAGACTCTTCTTTGACGGAAGAATATTTATTAGCAGATTTCGTTTCTTCTTTTTTTATACCAGAACAAGAGGTGGTAAGAGTGAGAGCAACTAAGAAAGTGAATAATTTTTTCATTGTTTGTTGAAGTTGAGTTGAAGATTTTTATTTGCATATATAATGCGGTACACGGCAAGTTAAGTAATGATTTTCTCGAATCAATATGATCAAAACAGAGTTCCTAAACAGCATCAAGTCCGAACTAGAAACACTACACGAAGCCGGTCTCTACAAGGATGAATATGAGATCGTCACTTCTCAATCTGCCAATATCGACATCTTTCATCGCAGCACAAAGAAACATGTTCTGAACTTCTGCGCCAACAATTATCTCGGCTTAGCTAACAACAAAAACTTGGTCGAAATCGCCAAAAAATCTCTTGATGAATATGGGCTTGGTACCGCCTCTGTACGCTTCATTTGCGGCACTTTCGACCTACATAAAAAATTCGAAAAAAAACTCGCCGAATTTTTAGGATTTGAAGATGTAATCACTTTCTCTTCCTGCTTTGCTGCCAATGGTGGTGTGTTTGCAGCACTACTGGACGCCGAAGACGCAATTATTTCTGCCGATCTAAATCACGCTAGTCTCATTGATGGAATCAGACTCAGTAAGGCCGCCCGCTATTTTTATAAATTCGACGACATGGCGGATTTGGAAAAAAAATTACAGGAAGCACAAAAGCATAGGAATCGTTTAGTTGTCACCGACGGCGTATTCTCAATGGATGGTGACATTGCTGACCTAAAAAAAATCTGCGACTTAGCCGAAAAATATGATTCGATGCTTTTGGTCGACGACTCACACGCCACCGGCTTTATCGGCGCTAATGGTCGTGGAACTTTTGAAGCCTGTGGCGTTGAAGGACGTGTCGATATCATCACCTCAACACTAGGCAAAGCCTTGGGTGGCGCAGGTGGAGGCTTCATCGCTTCCCGCAAAGAAATCATCGAAAAGCTACGCAACAAATCGCGTCCCTATCTTTTTTCTAACAACATCCTACCAGCTGTGGCAGCGGCTGGAATTGAGATCATTGACATGATCTTAGCATCAAAAAACCTAATCAAAAAACTTGCCGACAACACGGCATATTTCCGTAAAAAAATGGTCGAAGCCGGATTTGACGTGCGCGACAAAAATGGTGTCCATCCGGTCGTACCAGTAATGCTTGGTGATGCTCTACTAGCCAGCAAATTTGCTAAAATAATGATTGAAGAAGAGGGAATTTACGTAATCGCTTTCTCGTTCCCAGTAGTGCCAAAAGGTGAAGCACGCATCCGCGTACAAATCTCCGCCGCTCACGAAAAAGACCATTTAGATCGAGCCATTGCCGCATTCATCAAGGTCGGAAAAAAGCTGAAAGTGATTTAAAATCAAGATTTCACAACTACCAACTAAAAATGGTGGGTCTGGGAGGACTTGAACCCCAGCGACTGCGAAGCAGCGCAAAATAAAAATATCGGAGGTTTTTTTTGTAAGGTAATGGTGGGTCTGGGAG
>VGDN01000052.1 GCA_016869695.1 Alphaproteobacteria bacterium | reverse complement strand
TCAGAGATCCAGCAAACGATTGAGCAAACCGAAGAAAATCTGCTCGCTTCGGTGAATTACGAAAAGGTGAAAATGAGCTGGCAGATCGGACAAAAAATCGAGAAGTTTTTACGTGACAATTTGCAGCCAGATGAGATGAGTAACTACGGCAAGCAGCTAGTAACCAAGCTTGCGCAAGACACCGGCATTCAAGAGCGCACGCTTTACCAAATGCAGGTATTTTACCAAAGCTACAAAAGTCTGCCGGGACCAGAAGCTGAACTAAAATGGAGTCACTACCGCAGTTTGATTTCAGTGAAGGATGAGGCCAAGCGCCAACTGCTCGAAGGCCTGGTTACCAAAAAAGATTTAAGCTCGCAAAAACTGCGACGCGAAGTCGTCAAAACCAACAAAGAAGCAAAACAAAAACCGCCAGTTCCGACAAAATTAAAATGCGTACGTGGCCAGGTTGGTGTTTACAAAATTAAGGATCGCGAGCGGATTGATTTGGGCTTCAACATTTTTCTCAAACGCAAAAACAACTACAAAGCAGGACGAGTTGTCACTGAAAATCTAAGAGCCTGTCCAAAATCTGATGCTAAAGCAAAGCAACTCCACACTTATTTGGCGCGGCTCGACAGGGTTGTCGACGGTGACACAATTCACGTCACACTCGATTTGGGATTTGGAGTTGAGCACCGCGAAATCCTGCGCTTAAGCCAAATTAATGCTGAGGAAGCGACTACAAAATCAGGAAAGAAAGCGACAAAAGCTTTGCAGGAAATTTTGCAAAACGTGCCGTTTTTAGTCGTGAAGACAAACAAGACAGACATTTACGGCCGTTACGTCGCTGACGTGTTTCTTAATCTAGACAAAAAGAAATACGATCCACAGTTTACAGCCGACAAAGGAGCCTACTTAAATCAGATTCTCTTGGATCGTCAGTTGGTGAGTTTGTGGAAAAGTTCCTAATTTAATGAAATGAGAGGTCGAAATGTTGAAAAATCCAGCAACCGGAATTGGTGGTGTAGAATTTAAAAACAGACGCAGTGTTTTTGAGAAAGGTGGGGTGGGAGGTAAGTCGAATTTT
Organism: Alphaproteobacteria bacterium; assembly: GCA_016869695.1. Lineage (GTDB taxonomy): Bacteria > Pseudomonadota > Alphaproteobacteria > Rickettsiales > UBA1997 > UBA2645. The sequence goes on along the minus strand of VGDN01000052.1, from coordinate 6,664 downwards.
GTGATTCCGGGTAAGAAAAAGTCACAAGACATCGTGCCAACAATTGTTGCGAAGGCGAAAGAAAGTGAGGAAGAGCTTGCTGTACAAAAACTAAACCAAGCTTTGGAAGAGGGGCGTGCCAGAGAAGAACGTTCTAGGGCAGAAATGGAGAATGCAGAGCGTGAGCAGCGTGGGCGAGAAAAAGAAATTAGCCGACAAAAAACAGTAAAAAAACAGCTGGCAGAAGAAGCTGCTGCACAGCTGGCGATCAGAAAAGAAATTAAAGAAATGGAGAAAGAAAACAGGCTAGCGGAGCAAGTGCGGCGCGAAGAATTGGCAAAAAAAGAGGCTGAGAGGATACGGAAGATGCAGGAAGATTTGCGCAAAACCGCTGCGTTGGTGCAAAACAAAATTTCTGAATTTGAAGATCAGGCGAAAAACGCGCGAGCCATTTCGGATCTAGATCTGAATTCTCTTCACAAGCAACTCACAAAAACACCTTCCACAACAGTTCGCTCCACAAGTACCACTCATCTTCCTCACAGCCTTACCATTTTTAACTACCTACAAAAATTAGACAAAACTGCAGCCTGTCAGGCGCGCGGACAAACTAAAGAGGGTCACAAAACCTACGACGTAACTTGCAGCGACAGAAGTTTTAATGGTTTGCAGAAGTCTCTAGGAGAGTTGTGCGAACGCTCTGACGGGATGTTGAGATGTGAAACTACTTCTAAACGCGGAGGTGGGATGTCAAACATCAAGCTCGAGGTGAGTAAAAAGCTAACTTCAGAAAAGTTGAATGAGCTGCTGACTGGAGTTAGGCGTTCGCAGAGTGCGAGGTGAACGAATTCCTAACTCTCTCTGTGGTAAGGATGTCCTGCTAAAATGCTCTGTGCGCGGTAGAGTTGTTCGAGTAAAATTGTGCGCGCCATCAAGTGTGGCAGAGTCATTTTTCCCAGTGAAATTTTGAGCGAAGATTTTTTGAGGATGTCGTCGGTGAGTCCTTCAGCGCCGCCAATTAAGAAGCTAAGATGTGAGTTACCATGCAGTGCAAAATCAGAAATTAATTTGGCAAAATTTGTGCTGGAAAATTCTTGTCCCCGCTCGTCTAGCGCGATTAGTTTTGTCGCCGGCTTTAGGTTTTTTAGAATTAATTTTTGTTCCTCTTCTTTCGTTCCCTGCGCCAATTCTTTGAGTTCAATCTTCCATTTCATTCGCTTGTGGTAATGCGCGAAGACCTCTTTGTGCGGAGAATTTTCAAACTTGCCGGGGGAGAGGATTTGGATGTGCATGGTTAGTAGTGTGTTTGAAGGAAGTAGAGTCCGTAAGCGGGAGCATTTGGGCCTGATTTGGTGCGGTCATGTGCTTCTAAAATTTCTTTTACTTGCGCGGCGGAGATTTTACCAAGTCCTACGTAGACCAGCGTTCCCATGATGTTGCGCACCATGTGGTGTAAAAAAGATTTGGCGCTGAATTCGAAGTGTAGTTCGTCGTCCCGTTGGGTGATTGCAATTTTGTCGAGAGTTCGAACCGGTGATTTTGCCTGACATTGTGCGTCACGAAAAGAGGAGAAGTTATGCGATCCAATTAGGTGCTGTGTCGCTTGCCGCATCGCTTCGACATCCAGTTTTCTTGAAACGTGCCAAGCGTGATTTTTTGTAAGCACCAGCGGAGCGCGGCGGTTGATGATGCGGTAGCGGTAGTGACGCGTTTTGGCGCTGAATCGTGCGTGAAAATTCTCGTCTACTAACTCGCATGAAAGTACAGAAACAGCCTCTTCGCGTAGGTAGTTGTTTAGTCCGGATGTTAGTTGGTAGTCGTTAAATTTTTTGCCAAGGTCAAAATGAACTACTTGCCCAAGTGCATGTACACCTGCGTCGGTACGGCCAGAGGCGTAAATTTTTACTTGCTCGCCGGAGAGGGAGTGGATTGCTTTTTCTAGAACTTCTTCAACGGATTTTTGGGGAATGCTGAGTTGCTTCTGCATCCCGCAATAACAGGTGCCATCATATTCGAGGGTGAGTTTGTAGCGCAAAAAATAGTCGGTAGTTGATAGTCAGTAGTCAGTAGTCATTTGATGAAAAAATAATCATCGAACTACCGACTACCGACTACTGAGTACCAACTAAATTTTTAGTGAATCGTTTTTCCAAAATTAGTGAGAGCTTTGTCAGCCAATTTGTCCCGATCCTGCTCGGTTAACTTTAATTCCTTGGCTAGTTTTCCGAGTGACGAGTTGATGATTTTTACCTTCAGTTCACGGATTGCATTTTCCTCTTCGATCTTGATTAGAGAAAGCGCGGAGGCCTTTCTTTTAACCACTTCTTCCTCTAGATCTTTTTGCGCTTCCGCGACCATTTTAGCGATTTCAGCGTCAGCATCTTTCAAGATTTTGTCAGCGAATGCAGAGGCTTCGCTACAGATCTTTTCTGCTTTCCTAAGCATTGCTTCTGCTTCTTGGCGCGCTTCTTTTGCAGCCAAAATATCTTCAGCAATTTTTCTGATGCTGCCGTCTAAAGCCTTACGTAGTAAAGGCCAAACGAACTTAACGCTTAGGCCAAGAAAGCAGAAAAAAGCGATGGCAAGCCAGAAATGTTCGTTGAAATGTATCATGTTAGCTTAGTAGTTTTGACTGAATTTTTTGAGATAGGGCTTCTGCTGCGGCGTTAGCATTGGCTTCGGATTTCTCGAGGAATGATTTGATTTCAAGGCGAGTTTTTGTGATTGTGGAGTCAAGATTCTCTTTAAGGTTACCTAGGGTTTTATCCTTTTGTTTAGCGGTTTGGCGAGAGGTTTCTTCGATTCTGCTTTCGTAGCGTTCACTTGCTTCACGACGAAGTTGTTCGGCTGTATTTTGTAAGTTAGTAATTTTTTTCTCTAACGTGTGCGTGGCTGATTTGTCTGACTTGATGACATTTTTTCTGGCCGTAAGAATCTCACGAACTCTTGGTAAGATCACGAAATGTGCGGCGCAGTAGAGCGCTAAAAAGCAGAGGGAAAACCAAAATATTTGTGAGCTGTAAGTGGTAAAGTCGAACTGAGGCATGATTAGGACTTATGCAAAATCTAACTTTTGCTTTGAAATTTCGTCGGTTTTTTCTGGTTGCGGTGCGCACCTATGTTTGAATAGGCTTATGCTCCTCGCCAGAAAAGAACCTAGAAATTTCTTTGCAAAAGCGATTTTGCGTAAGCCTAATCGAATCATGTAAATCTTAGGATGAGAACACCACCAAGAACGCCAAAAGTACGGCGAAGATACCCATCGCTTCGGCTAGACCGACTGCGATGTAGATGTATTTCTCGATCTTCGGTGCGGCAGATGGATTGCGCGCTAAGCTGTTGAAGAAGGAGCCGAAGATATTGCCGATTGCAATAGCGGCGCCAGCCATGCCGATTGAGCACAGACCAACACCGATGAATTTAAGGGCGACCATTTCCATGATTTTTAAAGTTTAAGTTACTCATCAAGAACCCCATTGGTTGGGAAAATTTTGGCCGATGAGCAAAGCCAAAAAACTAGTGAGCTCGTACCGTTTCGCTAAAATAGGCGCAAACGAGGATGGCGAAGATGTAAGCTTGTAGCACGGCGACAAAGAGTTCGAAGCCGATCATCACGACGTCAAACAAGAAGGGTAACGTGCCAAGAATCGCGCCGAGTGAAATAATGAAGCCGGCTACAACCTTAAGCAATACGTGCCCCGCCACCATATTGGCGAAGAGACGAACCGAGAGAGTGATCGGGCGGATTAAGAATGAAAAGAGTTCAATCGCGAAGATCGCTGGCGCCATCCACATCGGCACTCCACTTGGTAGGAACATGTGTAGGAAGCCAAAGAATCCGTTACGCCAAATCGCAAAAATTGTGACGCTCAGGAAGGAGATCATCGCCAAGCAGAAGGTGACAATAACTTGGCTTGTGGCCGTGAAACTGTAAGGTGTCATGCCTAGGCAGTTAGCAAGTAAGATGAAGGTGAAGAGGCTGAAAATGAGTGGAAAAAATCTGCGACCTTCTTCGCCGACAGTGGAGATGACCATGTCGTTAACGAAGTTGTAAACGCCTTCAGCGATTATTTGCAGACGAGAAGGGATGAGGAGTTTTTTACGAGTGGTTGTGATCATGAAGGTGATGATGAGGAAGGTGGCGATCACCATGTAAAGCGCTGAATTGGTGAAGCTGACATCGATGTTGCCGATCTTCAAATCGACGATTTTTTTAACTTCAAATTGGGCGAGCGGGCTGTGTTTTTCCCCGTGCGGCTCTTCGTGTTTTGCGGTTTCTTCAAGCGCAGAAATTTCTTCAGAAATTATTTCGTGTGACATTTGGAAAGTGATTTTTAGAAAGCTTGCGGCGCCAAGTTAAGCCTTATCTGACAAGGGCTCGTGAAGGACGAGGCAACGTATTTTTCAAGCAATCCAAAGTCAAGTTGTGTGAGATTCTTCATTCTCTTTTGTTTTTTAAACCTCTCTGCAGTTGCGCAGGAACTGCAAAACCTTAATTCAGTTGGCAACTTCCAAGATTGGAGTTTGTTTAGGACAGGAAATCTTTGTTACCTCATATCTACTCCCATCAGCAGCAGTGGCAATTTTAATAAGCGTGGTGAGGCGTTTTTCTTGGTAACCGGAATCAAGAATGATGCCGATGAAATCTCGACCACCTCCGGCTTTCTTTACAAAAATAATTCTGAAGCCGAGCTCTCTTTTGGCTCTAAAAAATTCTACCTTTTTCCACACCAAGCCTTCGCTTGGGCTCACGACAAAAGCAGCGACATCAACATCATCAAGGAGATGCAAAAAAATACTGATATGGTGGTGACTGGCATTGCCAAGGACGGCAAACTTGCTAGCGACACCTACTCCCTCATCGGCTTCTCGCAAGCCTATGCAGATCTCAAGAAGATTTGTAAATGAAATGATAGGGGTCCATACAAAACCTAACTTTTGCTTTGAAATTTCTTCAGTTTTTTCTGGCTGCGGTGTACGCGTATGTACTCGAATCTTTTATTTGTGGCTTCGCCATATGAGTTGTCTAGTTGCAACTAGCGCAGCAAGTTGTCTTGATAGGCTTACTTTTCTTGCCAGAAAAGAACCTAGAAATTTCTTTGCAAAAGCGATTTTGTACGAGTCCAGATGAAGTTCATCCTGATTTTTCTCGCAATTTTTTTAGCGATTTTCTGCACGATCCTAGTGATGCGCGCCACCTTCATATTCGCGCTTAATCAGGCTACTAAGCAGTTAAGAAAAAACTCACCAAAAGCTAGAAAGAAATATGAAAAAGAAGAAGAGGAATTGCGTCGGAAGCGTGAAATTCCGCGGGCGCATTCGGAGGTGAAAGCGGAAAAAAAAGAGCAAGCAAAAAAGTGGTAGCTACGAGATCGTACCCTCCGCAGAGCAAGAAGAGGCACGACACGAAATTAGTCAGGTTGAGATTGTAGATTTCGTAAAACCGATTGGATTCTGGACAGCGATGATTCTTGGCCAGAAACTGACTTACCTAATTCAATCGGCACAAATCTTAAACAAGCGTGGTAACAAAGGCTTTTGGGTGAGCATGATTGAAGCCAAGGACCGTGCGGCTGGAAGGCAGCATGGAAGAGGTTAGGTTTAGTGCTCAGTGCACGGTGCTCAGTACTCAGTAAATCTAAATCCTAAATTCATGAACACGGACATTTTAAACAAATTCTCGGACAAAAAATTTGCCAGACTTACCCAGCAAGACATGGTTGAGGCTGGGGCGGCGGTTGATGCGGCGGTAGCGGAAATCGAGGCGCTGCCGGATGAGCAAAAGGGTGCTGCGCTCGGAACTAAGTTCGGTTTTTTGCAGGACACGATTTTGCATCTTGCGGCTAAATGCGGCAACGAAGAAGCGGTGGTGAAGATTTTGCAGATGGTTTTGGATCGTAATCAGGAGGTCGTAAACGCTAGAAATGGTGGGCTTTTTACGGCATTACATTTTGCGGCGCACAGCGGAGATGCTTTGGTGGCGCATGCTTTAATTGAAGCGGGAGCGGAAACTAATCCGCAGGCTTCTGTCGAAAATCGTCGCTGGACACCAATCCACTACGCCGCGCAATTCGGGCATGCGGGGGTGGTCGAAGCTTTAATTAATGCTGGCGTTGACAAGGAAACGGTGACTGGTTTTGGACTTACTCCTCTCGTCATCGCGGCAGAATTTGGGAAGTTGGAAGTGTTGCAGCACATGCTTAGCATCAACGCCAACAAGAATGCGCAGACCATCGAGGCTAACCACTGCATGAATGCGCTGCATTACGCGGTAGTCGGAAATTTTCGTGACGTCACGATTGCGTTACTCAAGGCGGGGATTGAGCGTAACCAAAAAACTAATTCTGGGATGGATGCGCTAGATTTTGCGGTCGAGGCCAACAACGCAGCTATGGTTTCACTTTTACTTTCTTGGGGAATTGGTAATTTGCATGAGGCGCTGAAGTCTGCGGAGGGATATGGTAGTAAGGAGGTGGCTGGTCAGATTAAGAATTACTCCGCCGCTCATAAAAATATTTTTGATTCCGGCTGGATGAAAACGCATGACGGCGAGTTGCTGGCTGACCTCAAAAAATTTACCGAAGACAATCTCGATCAGGACAAGGTGATGCTTTCATTTAACACAACCTTCAATGCTTACGGAATCTTGGCGCTAAAGCACAAGGTCGGGCTCTTCACTAAGTCC
>VGDN01000051.1 GCA_016869695.1 Alphaproteobacteria bacterium | reverse complement strand
TGGCGACAATACTAAACTCATTGTCGAACTCATCGCCCCAATCGCCATGGAAGAAGGCCTCCGTTTCGCCATCCGCGAAGGTGGTAGGACTGTGGGTGCGGGGGTTGTGAGTAAGATTACTAAGTAGGTAGCGATTTTGCGTTATCGTGGGTCTGACGCCAGAACGGGGTTCTGACCCATTCCAACAACAAACAAGGATGAAGACAGTCAGATGAAGACAGCTAGCAAAGAAAGCATCAAGATCACTCTCGAATCTTTCGATCATTTTGTCCTGAACAAGGCAATGAACGAAATCATTGCCACCGTTAGAAAAACTGGTGCGGGGATTAATGGTCCGATTCCACTTCCGACCAAAATTGAAAAATTTTGTGTGATTCGTGGACCTCACGTGGATAAGGATTCGCGCGAGCAATTCGAAATCAGATCTTCAAAGAGATTGCTGATCATAACTCCTACGGCGCAAACGGTTGATGCCTTGATGAAGCTAAGCCTATCTTCTGGTGTGAACATCAAGATCGCGCTCAATAACAAGAACTAAGGATCGCAAGAAAATGTTAGAGTTACTCGGAAAAAAAATTGGCATGACTCATCTTTTTAAAGATGATGGAACTATCATTCCTTTGACCATGCTTCATGTTTATGACAGCTGCGTGCTTTCGCTTGTTGCGAATGAAGATAAGGAGTTCGACTTCCTTTCAGTTGCTTTTCAAAAGGCAGAAAAGCCGAAGAAAATCAGTAAGTCAGTTGCTGGAGTTTTTAATAAAAAATCTCTGCCACTTTTCAAAAAAATTCACAACTCACAAGTTAAGAAAGGCTTGTCCCTAAAGGCAGGAGACACGATTGCAATGGACTCTGTCATTAAAACTGGAGATCGAATCAGCATCAGAGGAGTTACTTCTGGTAAGGGTTTCGCTGGTGTAATGAAGAGATGGAATTTCCGTGGTCTTGAAGCTTCTCACGGTGTTTCAATTTCTCATCGTTCACACGGTTCAACTGGTCAAAGGCAGGATCCAGGCAAAACTTTCCGTGGCAAAAAAATGGCCGGACATATGGGTGTGGAAAATGTCACAACCAAAAATCTAGAAGTCGTGTTGGTTGATAAAGAAAAGTCAGTTATCGCCGTTAAAGGCGCGGTTCCAGGCAATGCTGGTTCTGATGTTATTCTCAAAATCGCTAAAGCTTATTAGGTCATGACTTCACTAAGCCTCAAAACAATTAATTTCAGCAACGGCTTGCTTGGCTCTAAGCAAGTTAATGATGGTGCTGATCTAGAAATCAGCAGCGCTAAGTCGGTTGCTTACGTAGTGCGTTGGCAGCTCGCGCGCAGAAGATCTGGATCTGCCAAAACCAAAACCATGGCAGAAATTTCTGGTACTACTGCGAAGCCATGGAAACAAAAGGGAACCGGTCGCGCTCGTCAGGGTAGCCGTCGCTCCGTGCAGTTTGTTGGTGGTAGAACATGCCACGGTCCAATGCCGCGTTCTTTTGATTTTACTATGCCGAAAAAAATCATCTCAGCGGCTTTGGCTGATGCTCTGCGTTTAAAGCTAAAGGAAAGCAAAGTGGCGATTTTTTCTGATTTTGGCTCAGAAGTTAAGACTGCTAAGATCAACAATACCTTGGCTAAGAACAAGCTTGGAAGCGCTTTGATTGTGCATGATGGATCAAATCCAGCTTTGGTTAAATCAGCAAAAAATCTAAAGCATGTTAAAGCTCTCGATGCTAGAGCTATCAATGTTTATGATGTACTAAGTTTTGATCACCTGCTCGTCGAAGACAAAATTTTTGAATCTAAAATTCTGGGGGCAATCGCTTAACCATGTTGAACTACGACAAAATTCAGGGTTTGGTTTATACCGAAAAGTCAAACAAACAGCTTGCTGATGGGAAATATCATTTTCGTGTTTGCGCAACTTGCGATAAAAACGAAGTGGCATCACTCATTAAGAAAGCTTTTGGTGTTGAGGTGGAAAACGTAAACATCATCAACACTGCCGGCAAAACCAAAAGATTCAAAGGCACCGAAGGAACGAGAGGAGCTTACAAAAAAGCGATCGTTACCTTAAAAGAGGGGCAATCAATTAATTTCGGTTCTTAATCAATATGGCTCTAAAGAATTACAAAGCCGTTACCCCAACGCTTCGTCATCTGATCGCGATTGACAGAAGCGAATTATGGAAGGGTAGCCCATTAAAATCATTGACCACAAAGGTTGGTGAAGATGCCGGACGCAACAACTTCGGCCATATCACCGTTCGTCATAAATCTGGTGGTCACAAGAAATCATTTCGCGTCATCGATTTTAGGCGCGATAAGTTTGATGTAGAAGCTACAGTAGAGCGCATCGAATATGATCCAAATCGCACAGCTTTCATTGCCTTGCTGAAATATTCCGATGGGATTTATTCCTACATCCTTGCTCCGCACAAGCTTGCGGTCGGTGATCGTGTTGCTTCATCGAAGCAACTCATCGACGTGAAGATTGGTAATGCGATGCCGCTAGCCGTGATTCCAATTGGTTCAATTATTCATAATATTGAGCTAAAGCCTGGTTGTGGAGGGGCGATCTCGCGCTCAGCTGGAACCTACGGGCAGTTGGTTGGTAAGGATAGTGGTTATGCACAAGTTAAGTTGCAGTCCGGGGAAATCAGAATGTTTCCGCTTGGGTGCATGGCAACCATTGGTTCAGTTTCTAACTTGGACAATAAAAACGTTTTCATCGGTAAGGCTGGTAGATCCAGATGGCTTGGTATTCGCCCAACAGTTCGTGGTGTTGCCATGAACCCAGTTGATCACCCACATGGTGGCGGCGAAGGTAAGACCTCTGGTGGTAGACACCCAGTCTCTCCAACAGGCAAGTCGGCAAAAGGCAAGATTACTCGCAAGAGGAATAAGTCTTCAAACCGCTTAATCGTTAAATCAAGAAGGGATAAGTAATATGCCTAGATCAACCTGGAAGGTTCCATTTGTAGATGGCTATCTACTCAAAAAAGTTCGCGATTATCTCAACTCTCCAAAGAAACAGGTAATCAGAATCTGGTCACGTCGCTCGACCATTTTGCCTCAATTTGTTGGCGTCAATTTTGCGGTTCATAATGGCAAAAAATTCGTCTCAGTTTCTGTAACTGAAGGAATGGTGGGACATAAGTTTGGCGAGTTTGCGCCAACACGCATTTTCCATGGTCACGGCGGAGATAAAAAGGTTACTAAAACAGCATAAACATGAGTGAAAAATTAGCGGTAGCCTCGCTTAGCACAGTAAAATCAAGTCCGCTCAAGGTGATGAGAGTCACCAAAAACATTGTCGGGCGTCCTGTTGCTGAGGTTTTGAAGCTTCTTCAATTCTCGAAATTGAAGCTAGCCCCAACCATTCGTGCCTTGGTTTATTCAGCGATGTCTAACGCTGAAAATAATCACAATATGGATGTCGATAATCTCTATGTAAAAGAGGTCGATGTCGGTCGTGCCTTTGCCTTACGTCGCTTTGCGGCAAGAGGTCGTGGCAAGTCGAGCCGTATTCTAAAAACTTTCAGCAACATCCGCGTGATCTTGGCTGAAAAAGCTCCAGAGAAAAAGCAGAAAAAAACTAAAAAAGGAGAATAAACAGTGGGTCAAAAAGTTAATCCAGTAGGATTTAGATTATTGAATAACAAGAACTGGGAATCGCTCTGGTATGATCACAAGAATTATGCCAAAAAGCTAATCAACGATGTTCTGATTCGTAGCTTTATCAAAAAGAACTATGCACATTGCGGTATTGGCAGTGTGGTTATTGAGCGTCCGTCTGATAAGGTTACTCTAATCATCAAAACCTCGCGTCCGGGTGTTCTTATCGGTAAGAAGGGTTCTGATATCGAGAAGATTAACCAAGCCGTTGAAAAGATTTCTGGTTGTAAGGTTGATGTGAAAATCATGGAAATCGACAAGCCAGACATTAACTCATCTATTGTTGCGCAAAGCATTGCAAAGCAACTCGAAGGCCGTGCCGCCTTTAAGAAAGTGATGAAGAAAGCGATGCAGTCAGCGACGAAGTTTGGTGCATTGGGAATCAAGGTTAGCGTTGCCGGAAGACTTGGTGGTGCTGAAATCGCTAGAACTGAATGGTATAAAGAAGGCTCGATCCCTCTCCATACTTTGCGTTGCAATATAGACTATGCTACCGCCAAAGCCTATACGACTTACGGCGTAATCGGTGTAAAAGTCTGGATCTATAAAGGGTTCGTCGAGAAGAAAAAAATCCAAACAATCTAGGAATGTTAGTACCTGCAAAAACAAAATACAGAAAGGCGCAGAAGGGCGGGAAGAAGATTCTCGGCGTTGCCGCTAATGGTAACAGTCTGAAGTTTGGTTCTTTTGGCCTAAAGGCTATTGAGCCTTCTAAACTCAACTCGAAGCAAATCGAGTCGGCAAGAAAAGTAATCACTCGCTATATGAAGCGTGCGGGCAAGTTGTGGATCATGGTTTTCCCACATACTCCAGTTACTAAAAAGCCAGCGGAAGTCAGAATGGGAAGCGGTAAGGGTAACGTCGAATATTACATTGCCAAAATCAAACCAGGTCGCGTCATTTTTGAGATTGACGGAATCGATCAAACATCAGCCGAAACCGCTCTACAGAAGGCTTCAGCCAAGCTACCTTTTAAATCAAAGATTGTTACTCACATATGAGCAATACCGACAAAAAATCAGCTTTAGCCAGTATCGCCGGCCTTAAAAAAGAGCTTCTGATGTTTCGTGTCAAAGCCTCTTCCGGTGAAGCTGTTTCTGTAAAAGATTACAAAGGTAAGAAGAAGGAAATCGCTCGTCTTTTTACCAAACTTAACGCGCAAAAAGCATGAGAGTAAAGGTTCTAAACATTATCGACGCTAAGACCTTCAAAGCAGTTTCGTCTACTTACAAGAAGCATGCTCGTTATCAAAAATACATCACCGTTCACAAAAAATATCTCGTCGATTCTGGCGGCCAAAAAGTAGAAGTTGGTCAGGAAGTTGAGATTGTTGGCTCTAGACCGCTCTCGAAGAGAAAGAGATGGGCTCTTAAGGTTAACTAAATCGAGGATTAGTAATGATTCAAATGCAGACAAATCTGGTGGTTGCCGATAATTCCGGCGCAAAGACTGCTAGATGCATCAAGGTTCTTGGTGGTTCAAATCACATGATTACCGATATCGGTGACATCATTGTGCTTTCGATCACTAGCGTAATTCCTGGCTCTAAAATGAAAAAGGGTTCGGTGGCAAAGGGAGTTATTGTGCGCACTAAAAACAAGATCACTCGCCCAGATGGCAGTTTTGTTAAGTTTGATGACAATGCTGTAGTTTTGGTGGATAAGGACGGGGAGCCGATTGCAACTCGTGTTTTTGGTCCAGTTGCACGTGAAGTACGTCAAAAAAATTTCTTAAAAATCGCATCACTAGCTTCGGAGGTTTTGTAAAATGGCAAGTAAGTTTAAAAAAGGAGACGAAGTAATCGTGATTGCTGGGTCTAGCAAAGGTAAGACCGGCAGAATCGTTTCTGTTTTTGGCGAAAAGGTAAAAATCGAAGGGGTTAACATCGTAACTCTGCACAAAAAACCAACTGCACAAAATCCAGGGCAGATTCTTAAAGCCGAAAGACCAGTTCACATCTCCAACATTTCGCATGTTGAGAATGGCAAGCCAGTGAAGATCAAGTTCATCACTGAATCTGGTGAGAAAAACAGGGTTTCAAAAAAATCTGGAAAGAAAATCGGGTAACCAATGACTCTAACTGAACAACTTTACAAAAATTCTATAACCGAACTGAAGAAGCAGTTCGGTTATAAAAACCAGATGGCCATCCCAAGATTGAAGATGGTTAGTGTTAATGTCGGAATCAAAGCAACCGACAGTGATAATAAATTTTTGTCTTACCTAGCTGGCCAGGTTTCAAATATCGCTGGGCAGAAAGCGGTTTTGACCAAAGCTCGTAAAGCGATCTCTACCTTCAAACTTCGCGAAAACCTACCGATCGGTTGCCGAGTTACTTTGCGAGGTAAGAAGATGTACGAGTTCCTTGATCGCTTGGTTAATATTGCTTTGCCGAGAATCAGAGACTTCCGTGGTCTTTCATCTAAGGGCTTCAACCAAAGTAATCACTACAGTTTTGGCATCAAAGAGCATGGCGTATTTCTCGAAGTTGATCTCGACAATATCCCAAAAATTTTCGGTCTTAACATTACTGTTGCGACCACAGCAAAAACCAAAGAGGAAGCTCTTTACCTTCTCAAGAAACTTAATTTCCCAATAAAATAGAATATGGCCAAGAAATGCTTAACTCGCAGAAATAAAAGAAGAGAGAAGATCTCCGGACTTCATCGCGAGAAAAGACAAAAATTAATCAAAGCAGCTTCCGACGAAAATGCATCGTTTGAAGAAAGATTGTTCGCGCAGACCAAGCTTTCTCAAATGCCCCGCGATGGTTCTTACATCAGGCAAAGAAGAAGATGTGCTCTTAGTGGTAGACCAAGAGGAAATCTCAGAAAATTTGGCATGTCACGTATCGCGGTGCGTGAGCTTGCATCTTGGGGACAAATCCCGGGCTTAATCAAATCAAGTTGGTAAAATGTTCTTTAATCATCCGGTTTCCGATCTCGTTTCTAGAATAAAGAATGGCTACATGGTGAAGAAATCAGTGGTTTCTTCACCAGTCTCCAAACTTAGAGAGGGGGTGCTGACCATCCTTAAAAATGAAGGCTATATCCTTAACTATAGCAAGGTTAAAGAGGGAGCAAAAAGCAGGTTTGATATTCAGCTGAAATATCACTACTCAGCTCCAGTAGTGCATGAAATCGAAGTTGTCTCCAAGCCAGGAAAAAAAGTCTACTGTCCCTCTGACAAAATTCCTTTGATCAAAAATGGCTTGGGAATGGTCGTGCTTTCAACGTCGCAAGGTGTGATTTCTGATCACGAAGCAAGAATCAAAAAAATTGGCGGCGAAGTTTTACTCAAAATTTTCTAATCAATGTCTCGCGTAGGAAAGTTACCAGTTACTATCCCGGATAATATCAAAGTTGGCGTGAATAAAGGCGTCATCACTTTCGATACCGGCAAAGTCAAAAAGACTTACTCAGTTAATCCAGCAATCAAAGCCGAATTTTCTGACAAAAAAATTAAGCTCTCAATCGTTGATGAGAGTAACGCCGATGCCCCAATGTTTTTGGGTATGGATCGCAGTAACGTAAAAAATCTTGTTGCTGGTTTGCAGACTCCTTTCAAGACCACTTTAGAGATTAACGGAGTTGGTTATAAAGCCTCGGTGGATAAGGGAATCCTTACTTTAACCCTTGGCTATAGTCATGAAATTTTTTATAGCTTGCCGAAGGGAATTGGCGCAGCTTTTGAGAAGCCAAACCTAATAATCATCACTGGTGATGATAAGGTTTTGGTTGGACAAGTTGCTGCTGAAATAATTTCTTTCAGGAAGCCTGAGCCTTACAAAGGCAAGGGCGTAAAGGTTTCTGGAAAAGCAATCTTAAGAAAAGAGGGTAAGAAAAAATAATGCTCACTAACTACGAAAGAAGAAAATTCAGAACCAGAAACAGAATTGCTGCGAGCAATAAATCTGGTCGTCCTCGCGCTTCTGTGTATAGGTCAAACAAGAATATTTTCATCCAACTAATTGATAGTTCTGGCAAGGTATTGTGTGCCTCTTCAACGCTTGGTGTTGATGAAAAGAAGAAAGCTTCCGGTATCGAACAAGCCAAAACAGTTGGTAAGGAGTTTGCTAAGATTTGTTTGAAGCATGGCATCAAAGAGATCGTCTTCGATAAGGGTGCCTATGTTTATAATG